>PIVM01000270.1 GCA_003353945.1 Gammaproteobacteria bacterium | reverse complement strand
GCTAAAACGGTTTTAAACAAGGCCGTATTGCATGTTGTAATTCAGCCAAACAAAATGTGATATGGGTTATCGAGTTCAGCAGGTTAGCCGGCAAAATAGCTAATAGTGCATTCGTTCAAACTGTTATCACAGAACAAGGGGTTGCTTTTGACTGCCTTAAGCTCCGGCCTTCGGCCTCCACTTAAGGCAGCAAAAGAACCCGGCGTTAGCTGTAGTCGGCATCAAGCATCAAATATGGGAATAATTATGAATGAAATAGTCGTCAGGAATGAACCCGCTTTACCAGCTCTTCCTGCAACGGTACTTCCGGCCATAGAACAACTTGTTGAAGCTCTTGGTATGCCTCGGAATGCATTGGCAAGTACTGAAGAGATTGAATACGCATGGCGTGATTTGCCAAGGGAGCTTCGGGAAATACCAGAAGACCTTAGAGGTGAACTTATTGCAAGAATGTGCGTAGCTGTCAGTACCGGTCTGTTTGATGGTGCAATGAACTATATTTGGAATGCCGCAGTACTTCATTTAAGGGATAAGATCAGAACTTTCGGCCTACCAGTAGTAGCGCAAATACTACAAAATGACTTTGAAGAGAAACACCTGCTTGAGCTTCAGGATAGTAGGCTGCTGGAGTTGTGTTTAAAATTAAATATCATTGATGAAGATGGTTTTTTCTTCTTGGATCAGTGCCGAGATGTACGGAATAATTTTTCTGCGGCACACCCGACACTTGGAAAAATTAATGACAGAGAATTTACAACATTCTTAAATCGTTGTGTTCGCTATGCGCTTGCTGATTCCGCCTTGCCAAGAGGTGTTGATATTGGCTCGTTTATATCTGCAGTCAAAGGGCCAAGGTTTAATGCACAGCAATGCGGAATATGGGTTCAGAGATTAGCCGAAACACATGACGCTCAACGCCAAATGCTTGTCACAATGGTGCATGGAATCTATTGCGATCCTAATACACCAGAGCAGGCTAGATTAAACGCTATCGATCTTTGTGCTGGCCTCATTCCTGCGTTTAACGCATCTATAAGGTCAGAGCTTATCAATAGCCATACCGACTACGTTGCTAAGGGCTATGAAGATAAGCATGCAGCATCCCTTATATTCTTTGAAAAATTGGGGCTACTTGGTCTACTAAATGAGTCTGAGCAGCATCACATATTTTCACGTGCAATTAGTCGCCTATGGGATGTGCATAATGGCATGAATAATTTCTATAATGAGCCAGCCTTTGCTGAAAGATTGTTGGAACTGTCAGTGCAGGGTGCGGTACCTGAGACGACGCAAGAGCAATATGTCCAAACCATAGGTTGCTGTAGAGTTGGTAATGGCTACGGCGTTGCCAATGCAGCAGTGGGTGATTACGATCAAATGATACGAAATTTTTCGCCAAGAGAAATTTCATCGTTTATTAATTCTGCAACAACTGCTAATAATTCATTAGGTCGGCGCGTTCAGGCTGGAGGGGGCTATCGGGCTAACTTTAAGGCTGCGCTTGGTCTACTTGATCCAGCAAGTATTCCAAATGTCGTGAGTGCAGCGTATACACAATTCATTCGATAAAAATCAGCTAACAAGGCCAAGCACTCGGAAACCAAAAGCTCCGCGCCTTTTGTGTACAGTCGCTGCGCTCCATTTTACACAAAAGCCACTCCACTTTTGGTTCCGGTGTTGGCGGCGTTAGGCCTCTGGTGTGCGAATCCAATATCGGAAAGGAATTATGATATTTACTAAATCTCTCTACTATCCCCACATTGAAATACCTGATGAAAGGTGGTTGAAAACAGCGATTCTATATTGGGATACAATGCAAACAATTGTGCCCGAGTCGATAGCAAATCCATATACAACTGATTTGACGAAAAAACTTTATGATTCTGAAGTGCTTATTCCTCTTCGAGTGAATTCACATATGCCTAGTATTGTGGATTTGGAGGACGAAGTTATTGAATTTATATCTAGTCCAGAGGGCGCGGAGATATTGACAGGTGTTTCATCAAGTGGGGTGGCCTTACATCCAGAAAAATTACCTTCAAGAATTAGACGATTAATGCTCCACCCTGAAAAGCTTTCATATGAAATCAGGGATATGATTCAGGATATGGACATTGGTTCTGAGGGAAGGGACGGTTTTCTAGACGTTGCTCCGGGTTTTGCAAGCTTTTATATGACTCTGTTAGCCAACAGGCTTTCTGAAGATTCAGGAGCTGGGTTAATTACTGGGGCAAGTGCAGCCCATAACTTGAGTATTAAGGCTAGGACAGATGCTAATTCAGGTGCTTTTATGCACGTCTCTGATCGGTATCGACATGAGTTTGGAGGAAGGCGAGCAAGGCATGATGTACCTAAAGAGCTACAACAGGCAGCTTTATACAATTTGCTGATTGAAAAAATAAATGTCGATCCAGAGACACCGGTCGAAAAAATATTGGATTTTAAGTCCCAATATTCAGATGAGTTGTGTAGGTTTCGCTCTGAAATAGAAAGTCTAACCAATAGTCTTCCTGACGATATGACTTTACAAGCGATGCAACAACACTTATCTGTTATTCATACAAATAAAATTACGCCAGCTTTAAATGATTTAAAAAGAAGTCTTGATGGTAACAAAATTAAATGGATTGCTATGGGAGGGATTCAGGTGGCCTTGATATCAGTTGCATCTACATCAGTAATAGGTTCTATGGGGCTAACTACTCCTCAAGCCCTATTAGTTGCTGGTAGTTTATCTGTTGCGGCATCAACAGTACTCTTCAATAAGGGAAAAGCAGAGATTATACGCAACAATCCGTATCAATATTTAATGGGTGTGCAAAATGAGCTGGCCTAACAAAAAGCAGCTGCGGAAAACCAAAAGCTCCGGCTCCGCCTACGCTTTTGTTTTCCGCAGTGCTTGGCGTTATGAATCGGTAGAAACGTGATATTACGGAAAATATTTAGGTGCCCAGTATGCCGTAGAAGAAGCTCATTAATGAGCTTCATGACTGGTAAGGAACGTCCAGTGGGAAGTGAAGCACTTGACGTTGTGAAATTGAAGTGCCCAAAATGTGAAGTCAATTTGCACTTTAAAATGTCGACAATAGCAATGGGACTTACGTTGTTCTCAGTAATAGCGTTCTTTGCAATCAATGATGTTAACGGCAAGTTGTACTATTTAGGCTTATTCTTAGTGTTGATTTTTTTCCAAGGTATTTTTGGTTCATGGTTCAAACAAATAAATTCATAACAAGCCGCAGCACGAAGACGTCAAAATGCTCCGGCCAAAAAACGGCCTCCACAGTGTGTCAAGAGAACAACGCTAGTTGTTCGTAACTATACAAAAGATGAGGGCAGGCCCCTCGTAATCGCCTGAAAGGAGGAGATTACAAACCACCTCCTGCTGCTTTGATTAAAAGTCAAGGTAGTGAGCGAGCGAGGAAAAGGTGCGGCCTTAGGGAACGCATCAGGTGTGTATCAAAAGAGATGAATGCAAATGAACCCTTGATGAGGTGTCGAAACGTTTACCGGTGTTGTCAAAACCTGGGCTCAGTGGAGGTTCAGGGACAAGTCTGGAGGTTACCTTTCTCTGTCCAGGCGGCAACCGGCATAAAGAGGGCATGACTTTGATACAGGCTTTTGTATGGAACTTGAGAACCTGTCGTTCCGATGTTAAGAGAGAATCACAAGCGGAGGCCCCGTGGAGTGAGAGAGTATCGATGCGGAGCACAGGGGCGGAGTCACTCGTAGTAGCGATGAAGGTGCTGTAATGGTACTGGAGCCAAGGTGTGACATCGTCCAGCTTGAGATGGAACT
>PIVM01000757.1 GCA_003353945.1 Gammaproteobacteria bacterium | reverse complement strand
ATGCACAGGGCTGACGTCTGGAGAATCCGGATACGGGTGCTTGTGACGGTTGCGGATCTGTTGAGATATATGATGGCCCTGTCACACCAAACGAAACGCCACAACTATCTTTTAACGTTTTCCGAACGATCCCAGACAGCGAATGATAGCGAATATTGAAATTATGCCTGCAATCGTTGCCATTCCCGTAGGTCCAAATATCATTTAACGCTTCCCAACGCTGCCCCAGCGAATACAACTATCCCTTAACTCACCTCTAACGAATAATCCAAATATGGCTGAACGAATAACCTCAACCCCAGCGAAGTTGGGCGCTAGTTGAACGCTTGTCCAACGTACACCAACGTACCTCAACGCTCTTCTAACGAACCCAACTATGTTCTAGCGAAGCCAACGCTACTTGAACGAGACTTTAACGAACCCAAGCGGTTTACCCCGACGTCCGCACTTTGTCAACTAATACCGGCGGATGATGCAACGCTTCAACATTTCAATTTCGGCATTCAGGAGTAAACAGTTATTAAAGTTCTATAGTCATTTTCAATTAATTTAATCATCATGTCTGGTAGAGGGGCAAGGAAGTCAGGGAGAGGAGGAAGCAAAGGAGGAGGCAGGGGGAGCAAGGGAAAGGAAAAGGCGGAAAAACCACCACCAAAGAAAGTCACTAAATGTAAGTACCATTTTCATCTTATTTTTCCAGAAATATCTCTTCTTGATTTGATTTTATTTGATTGAATTATCTTGTTGTTGTCGGTTTGGATTCTTGGTCTGGGTGGGAGGAAGGGTGGGGTTTTCATATTTTGTGTAGAATAAATTTGTGGTGTAGATATTTTCAAAAGGCATCATGTGATATAATCAATTGATTCTTCTCATCATCATCATGAAAGTGATTGTTTTATGCACTTGTTATCAATTCATAGAGCATG
>PIVM01000269.1 GCA_003353945.1 Gammaproteobacteria bacterium | reverse complement strand
GAAGAACAAAGAGCGGCGGCGAAAAAGAAAGGACATGCTCGCCGCTTAGGTGAGCGGAAAGCAAAATGTTATGGATAAAGCATAGCGGGAGCTTACCTGAAATTTTGGGTAATTCTTCAGATTGGTTATATTTTAGTCACCATGCCTACCATAAAGACGTTCTGCTTCAATTTTTACTGCTGTGAACCTGGTGCAGCACGAAATGCCAGTGCTGCCGAGCCAAATTTATTGGGTTTTCGGTCAGGCACTATCTATCTACCAGGTTAGAGCTAACAGTCTCTTAGCTAGACTTGCCTAGGATCACAGCACTCGTCGGTACAGCGAAACCGGACGTGGCAAGCACATGATCGCTCTTCTTCGGCTGGTTAACTGATGTACCACGAATCAAGCGAACCGCTTCCAGTAAATTATTAACACCCTGAATATGACCTTCACCCAGTTGCCCACCATTGGTATTACAGGGCAGGCGACCGTCAACACCCAGTGCGCCGCCTTTAACGAACTCATGGGCTTCGCCAGGTTTGCAAAATCCATAGGATTCCAATTGGAATAGAACAGCTGAGGTATACATATCGTAAAGCATGGCCACATCGATATCGTCTGCCTTCAATCCGCTCATTTCATAACACTGCTGAGCAACCAGATCATATTCCGTCATTCGGGTAATATTGTCGCGATAGAAGCTGGTCATTCCCTCCTGATCTCCCGCTGAACCCTGGGCTGCAGCACGAATTATGGCCGGAGGCTGACGCAAATCTTTTGCTCGATCTATGCTGGTAATCACAAAGGCGCAACCGCCATCAAGATCCAGACCAACATCAGCTTTACGCAAGGGATCGGTCACCATGGGGGACGCATCGTATTCCTCTTTCGTCATTGGCTGCTGAAAAATGGCATTGGGATTGTTCTGTGCGTGCTTGCGCATCGTCATGGCAATTTCTGCCAGACTGTCGCTGCTGGCACCATACTCATGCATATAGCGCTGGGTATACATGGCCGCCCAGCTTACCGGGTTGCTAAAACCATACGGGTTATACCAGCTCCAGTGAATATGATCCGTCGATAAGGGTCCACCAGCGTCTGTCGGTTGGGGCTGACGAGCGGTACGGCCATTAATGGCCCGGTATACCAACACGGTTTTACACATACCGGTGGTAATTGCCATCACGGCCTGATGGACCATACCCATGATACCGCCAATACCGTGGGGTACACGGGAGAAAAATTGCAGTTCCTTGGTGCCAAAGCCGCGCATTACCGCAATCTCATCACTACCGTCGATGGAAAGCGTCACCATGCCGTCAACATCCGACAACGGGAGCCCGGCATCTTCTATAGCGGCTTTAGTACACTCCAGGGTGAGCTGCAGTTCCGACCGACCGGAGTTCTTGGAAAACTCGGTCTGGCCAACGCCGACAATGGCGCATTGGTCATTAATGGTTGTTGGCATGCTTCGTTACTCTCCTGTGGATAGGGCGATGTTCACTGATAAACAAACGCTACTCACTATTTTGCTGGGCGGACTGACTATTCTGCCGGGCGAAAAAGGGGCAACTTCAGTTCATCATCCACGGCTTCGATACTGACCTGGACCGGCATACCGATCTTCACATCCTTGGCATCACAGCCAACAATATTGGACACGATTCGGGTACCTTCTTCCAGTTCCACAACGGCAACAGGCAGAGGGTATTCATAGCCAGGAATTTCTGGACGGTATACTAATACATAGCTGTACACCGTGCCCTTGCCACTGGCGGAAATCAGTTCCCAATCCAGCGACTGACATTTAAAACACATGGGGCGTGGCGGATGACGCAGAGTGCCACATTCATTACAGCGTTGAATAGTCAGCTGCCCCTCGTTGATCTTATCCCACCATGGTCGGTTATCATGACCAATGACCGGACGCATGCGTCTTGGTGCCGGAGCCTGATTCTGATTATCACTCATTCTTGCCTCCTGAGTAGCCCCGCCCGCCATCTGCGTGACCTGAGCCCTGTTTTTCGTATCTCGATTGATTACTGGATAAAAATGGATTCTTAATCCTATTTACCCAAAATTATTTACCCAAAATGATGGCGCCTGTTGGCATACTCATGCCTGAGGTTACCAACACATGCTCAATATTTTTCTTGGGCTGATTTGACGATGCGCCGCGTAGCAAGCGTACACCTTCACATAGACCATTAATACCGTGTACATAACCTTCACTCAATAAACCACCATGGGTATTCGTCGGTAAGCGGCCATCGATGCGAAGTTTTCCATCCTTCACCCAGTCACTGGATTCTCCACGCTTGCAGAAGCCAAAGGTCTCCAGCTGCATCAGTACAATCGCGGTGAACGCGTCATAAATGATGGCGGCATCAATATCGTCGGGCGTTAAGCCGCTTTGTGCGTAACACTGCTTGGCAACCAGATCATATTCGGGGAAAAAGGTAAGGCTATCGCGGTAGAAACTTGTCATGACCTCTTGATCAAACGCTGCGCCCTGAGCCGCGCATTTAATCATTGCAGGTGTGTGCGGTAAATCCTTGGCGCGATCGGCACTGGTCACCACAAACGCAGCCCCTCCATCGGTCTCTATACAACAATCATAGAGCTTCAACGGATCAACGATAAAGGGCGAATTGTGGTAATCCTCGAAAGTGATGGGTTTGCCATGAAACAGGGCGATAGGATTATTGACGGCATAATTTCTTTGCGTCACCGCCACCTCAGCAAATCCTTCGGCTGGTGAACCGTATTCATGTGCATAGCGCTGTGCGTGCATGGCAACCCAGCAGGCCGGTGTTAACAAGCCATAAGGCATGTACCAACCCCAGGAAATCGCGTCCGTCGTCTCCGCTCCTTCAGCCACACCGCCACTGTAGCGGGCGCCGGAGCGACCGTTCATGGCACGAAAGCCAACCACCGCTTTACAGGTGCCGGAAGCCACAGCCATTGCCGCCTGCTGGATAGTGCTCATCGGCGCACCACCGCCATGGGGCATGCGACTGAACATCTTCAGCTCGGGAATACCCAAAGTTCGGGCCACATCTATTTCATCAACGTGGTCGAGCGTGAAACCACACATGCCATCGATATCGGATGGTTTAAGTCCCGCGTCATCAATGGCGGCCTTAATAGATTCGACAGCAAGCTGCAGTTCCGACCGGCCCGACAGCTTGGAGATTTCGGTCTGGCCGATTCCTACGATGGCACATTCGTCCTTAATCGAAGTCAGCATACTTTAAACTCCACTTGATTTGTTGGCCTGGTCGGCAAAATAAATTTTTAACTTAAACAAAAACGAGTGCGGCATTCTATTAACCTGTTTGGTTGATGTCAAACATTCCACCCGCTGGTGAATCTGCCAGGCACTCCTTTATTTGTCGGACTAAATCAATAATGAGGGCCAGGCAGACCAATACCGGTGAAATCACTTACTAAAAAGGGAGTCAGTGTGAATATGAATTTCGCCAAGCAGTCTAATGTCTATGATTCTTGGCGTCAATCGACTGAAAATGCTTTATTCCATCATCCCCATGCTGACCTTAGAGTTCAATCAATGTTTTTGCATTTAGACTTGAAATAGACCTCCTTAACTCTACACTTGAGCAGTTTAACAACGATTACGCATACATCTTTCCAATAGGATACAGGGACAGAACATGGGTATAGATAGTAACTCAAGAGTCCCGGTTTCTCGTCATGAAGCAAGCCTGAACACATCCATTCTATCAGCGTCCTGTCTATCGGTAATGAATTTCGCAAAGATTCCCTCCTGAGTTGTACCCAGCAGATATTCAGGGAGGCTGTGA
>PIVM01000103.1 GCA_003353945.1 Gammaproteobacteria bacterium | reverse complement strand
GCAGGTGCGTACCCTGATGGAAAATTGATTTGATGGGTTTCTTCCACCCCCACGCTTGGGCCAATATGTTAAATTGCGAAAAGGTAGCATCAATTCAATGAGACGCTGCACTAGTTCGCTAAGATAACTCTGCAGGAGATCGATTGTCTCCTGCTTTGGTTTTCATCTGGACCTTCTTGATCATCGCCATGACCTCAATCCCTGTACGATTGTTCTCGGCGGATTTCTAGAGCGTTTGGTGAAGGAAAATGGGATTTCTGCTTGACGCATTATTACCAGATTGCTTCACATCAGATTGCTTCTAGGGCTCTAAATATCACCCCATAGCCTGGCTGTGGGGTTTTTTCGTTTATATCAGCCAAGACATCGTGTCACGGAACTAACTGAAATAAAGTTGAAGTAGTTGATAGAAAGCAACTGTATTTTTCTTTGTTGGTGTCAATTTGGTCTACGATTAATAGAGCCGGTAACGGTATTTTCTAGGATGATATGAGAAAGACATTGGGCGCTTAGAGTAAGCAGTGTGAAGTAGAAAAGGGAAATGTTGAATGCGATGTCTTAGTGCAGAGGTCTGAGCTCGCAGATAAAAAAAATACTCACCTCGCTAATAATTGGCAGACCTGTTGAATTGTTCCCGGTGTACAGGTATTTTTGCTACTCCGAATTTGAATTGTGGTTAACTACATTTATGTCGCAAAAACAAACGATTAGCAGTAAACAACTACTGGCTGGTGACTTGGCCCAGTTGCGTACGTTGTTACGTTTTTTGCACACAGACGGTGTTCAACATTCGGTAAAAACCGACAATGATGTTCGGGAAAACGATTCGTCTCATAAACTGCTGGCTTTGTTGGGAAAACTGCGTCAAAGCGAACTGGACTGTCAGCAATCGTTGGAGGAAGCCATTAAGTGGGTGGAATCTGATCAGAGATCTGCGCTTGATGATGCCGAGCTTAGCTGGATTTGTTTTCTGGATGATATGTATAAGCATTGGTTGGACCATGTTGATCTGGATGTTCGGCTGCAGAATATCCTGCTAGGTCTTCGGTTGGAATTCGTCATGCTAGTGATTGGTGATGAGAGTTTGATTTGCAGTCCAGGGCATCCCTTTTGCGTTCTGCTCGAACAAATGATGGAGGTAGGTAAAAGCTGGTATGGGGATTTGGGCAAGTCAGGTGAACAATTTCTAACGCAGATGATCCAGATTATTGGTGATATCAAATCTCATGAATCGCTCGACAGTAAATTTTTACAGGAAACGTTAACAAGATGGCAGGATTATGTCGATAAAGAAGAGCAGAAGGTCAGCCGTCTAGAAAAAAGATTGTATGATTCAGAGGCAGGACTTATTCGTGCCAGAAGGGCGCATCATATTGTTATTGAAGCCATAAACAGCACGCTCGCAGGTAAGCAAGTGCCGGCCGTGTTTTCTGAATTTTGTCTTGGTCCCTGGCAGGATGAAATGCGATTGTACTTGATACAAAATGGTGTTGAGAATGAGGCATGGTTGCGAGGGCAAAAACTACTGGAAACGTTGGCGCGTTCATTTCGCATAGCACGCTCTGATGAAGAGCGACAACGTCTTTACAGCGTAGTACCGAAATTAGGTTCGGAGTTCGAACAGCATATCGCTGATATATCTTCACAGCCTGAGAAATATCAGCCAGTGGTCAGTGCAATCGAAGCCGCTCATATTCAGGTGTTAAAGGGCGAGGCAGTGGAGTGTGTGACAGTCAAGCCGCTCGAAACACCTGATGGCATTGCTGGCGTGGCGACGTCTGTCAGTGGTGAGCTGAAGAAGAAAGCTCAAGAAATCGGGGAAGGGCAATGGTTGAGTTACCAATTGGAGAGCGGCAAGAAAATCCGCTGCAAATTGCTGGTAAAGATTCTAGAAACTGACCAATCGCTTTTTGTGAATCGCAACGGTCTTAAGGTGCTGCAGAAAAGTATAGATGAATTAGCCTACTGTCTGTCTGTAAAAATTGTCAAGATCCTACCAGGTGCTTTATCTATCATGCAGGCATATCAGCAATCTGTTCGAAGTGTATTAGCTGATTACGAATCCAGGCAGCAGGAGATCAGGCAGGCGCTAACCATAAAAGCGGAAGAGGAACGTAAAATTGCGGAACAAAAGGAGGAAGAACTAAAAGCGCAGCAGGCTGAAAAAATTGCAAGAGAACTTGCAGCAGCCAAAGCGAAGCGAGAGGCGGAAGCAATTAAGCAAGCTCGCGAGATGGCGGAACGTGAAGAAAAAAAACGTCAAGAACAAGAACAAAATGAGATATTGCAACAGGAAAAGAACGCTCGAGAAAAAGAAACCGATCAGTTGCGACGTATGGCTAGATTATCACTGGACTCTATGAGCCTTGGTTCCTGGGTGGAAATTTTGGGTGCCGAAGATGAAAAGAAAACCTGTAAGTTGGCTGTAAAGGTGAATTCAACCAGGAAGTTCATTTTTGTTGACAGTAATGGGCAGAAGGTGGCTGAGTTGTATCGTGATGACCTAGTGGAAATGATTCTAGCAAAGAAAGCAAAAATATTGGAACAGAGTGATCATTTTGAAGATCGTCTGGCGAAGGTAGTGAGTAGTCTGCGTCGGGATAAGAGTAGCTAAACACGAAAAAAATAGGGGAGGCAAGTGTATGTCTCAGGATGATGAATTACGCCAGGAGCAGCGTTTAAACTGTCATGAAACGACTTTTATTGAAGTGGTTTCCGGTACGGTTGCTGAGTACCAGCCCAGCAAAATTGTAATCTGCAATACGCTTGATGTATCTGCAAATGGTCTGCAGGTTAGTATGGATCAGAAACTGCAGATCGGTGCTATCCATCAGTTAAGTATTCAGCTTGATCAGCCGGATGAACGTTTTCACTTGGTAGCGGAGGTGAAGTGGTGTCAGCCTTCTGATGATGAAAGTGAATTTGTTATGGGTTTGGCGCTGTTTGAATCAGAAGATACAGATATTGAGCGCTGGAAGGAATCTATTGCAACCCGTTTTGCATAGCAAAAGGCCGCCTTAATAAGTTATCTGAAATCATCTGCCTATGTTGCTACTCGATTGGTTAATGAGACGCGCTCCTCTATGTATGATGTTCCGTTGCGAGGCCATAAATTTTTTTAAGTTTGGTGAAAGATTAATCTATAGCGGTCGGTCTATTCTTTTATATGTCCGCAAAACGCAATAGTGATTCAAATTGCGAATAATTAGCACACGTTTTAATAGGCTGGTAGCAACGGTTTAGACTAAAGGGTCAAAGAAAGTAGGCTTAATGCATGCTGTACTCAAACTTGCGACGCAATTGAATAACCAAATAAGAGTGTCACTCATAATTATAACTCACGCATATTGCTGTGAAGCTTCAGTGAGAGAGCCGTGAAATCAGTACGGTTTGAGTGAATGACAATAATGACAGTAACATAACTGCCGTCACCAACGAGCAACGCGTAATGAATCAGAGCACACAATATGAAATCTATCGATCCATTATTAAGCGCGTACTGGATGATAATGAAGGCCTTCCCAGCCTGCCTACAATCACGTTGAAGATTCGCCAAGCAATCGACAATGAAAATACGACAGTCGATACGCTTGCTCAACTGGTCAGCCGGGATCCCGCTCTGACAGCACTGCTTATGAAATGTGCTGCTAGCCCCCTGTATCGTACTGTTTCACAACCAACAACCATCCAGGGAGTAATCTCCCTGATGGGTATGCCTGCGGTTGGTAGCGTCGTTATGACCCACAGTTTGAAAAGCCTGTTTCCAATTCACAATACGGCGTTACGCAAACTGTTTAATCACACCTGGAAACGTCAGATCACCAAGGGTAGCATGGCAGCATTGATTGGCAAAAAATTATATTATCATCCTGCTGAAGAAGCGTTAACAGCCAGTCTGTTGTCTGAAGTGGGTACGCTTGCGGTATTGTCAGCCTTCAGTGCATCAAAAGATATCCCTAGCGAAGAAACGTATTTTGCGCTATGTCGCGATTACAGTAAATCGCTGGGCACCATTCTGCTAACCAAATGGAATGTTGACAAACGGCTGATCGACACGGTGAAAAACTGCGGCCAATGGCAATACACTGAACCGGGAAAAACCAGCCTGATTGATGTCATTAATCTCGCGCTGTATCAGACAGTGATGCGCACCAAGTCCAATCCAAACCTACCCCGATTGAAGGACCTGGCAGCATATCAAAAACTGCTATCGCCTTTTAATGCTATTGATAAAGACGGTGGACTATTGATTGTTTCAGACCATCAGGACGAGATTGATGCAATAACAGGCACTTTCCGTTAAGGGCCGCAGAAAGAATAAATTTCCCGTGGCCCTAATGTAGCATCCGCCGATTCTGACGCACCAGTTTGCGACGAATGGAATAGTGGTGTTTATCCGAGTTGCTTGAAGATTTTACATTATTTTTATCGTCATTAAGATGACTGAGTTGATCTTTCAAGCGGTTGACAACGTGTTGCATAATATCAATGGTTTCGCTGATTTGTGTCAGATCCTGTAGCATTTTGTCTTTACTGATGTTTGACGAATTATCTTTTGACATAGTGTTTTCCTATAAGGTATTGCGTATTTTGTATTTCTAGTCCCAGATTAGTGTGAAGTCTCTTTTTCGGCTGTTGACGATAGTTTCGCTATGACGCCCAAATGTTGGTGGCTTTGTTAGTTCTGCCATCCATGGGAGCGGGTTTTGCATCACGGGAAATTGTTCAGGTAAGCCAAGCTGAAGTAAGCGCTGGTTTGCAATAAACTGCAGGTATTGGGTAATCATTGTGGCATTGGTATCTGATGCGCCTCGTGGCAACGTTTCGTGTGCGTAGTCAATTTCAAGTTGGGTTCCTTCGCAAATCATTTCAATGACGTTGTGCTGAAATTCAGAGTTCCAAAGATCTGGGTTTTCATGCGTTATATGGCTGATAAGTTCAGTGCCAAAATTGACGTGTGTTGTTTTGTCACGAAGAATGTGTTGGCATTGTTTTGCCATTCCTGTCATTTTGTGGAAGCGACCTATAGAGAGGATTTGGACAAACCCACAGTAAGAGAAAATCCCTGTGCAGACAGCATAGTAATTTATAAGATTGCGTAACAGTTTTTCATCGGTTTTTCCGTGTCGTTCATGCAATTCAGGTGTCATGCGAGTCGACGTGTGGTAATGGCTCCAGTCCGCTTTTTCCCTTGTTGAATGTAATTCCCAGTACTGCTTGAACACATCATTTTCACTAATGCATAGAGAGTTGAGGCAGTGTTGATAAGCATCGTTAAGTAGTGTTTCAGAAAGTGCCTGGCGAAATAGATATTGCCGGATATGGGCGTCCCGGAAATGAAAACAAAAGTTCAGGATAGGCCTGTGAGCTTGTGCATTGTGATTTTCTGACATGAAGCCGAGACTGCGAAGAACTGTCTGTCTTTCATAGTCGTTAAGGCCCACTGATTTTTTCCAGAGTGTGGCGTCCGAGCTCATGCTGATGCGGTGTGGTTGCCAATCATTATCGCAGCTGGAGAGATAATGTTTTCTTACCCATTTACTGCGTTCAGTGTTGATTGATTGCGCTGGGAAGTGTTTTTGTATCGTTAATTGATGGTTGTTTGTGTTAGCTGACGTCTTGTTGATTTGCCAGGTTGGCACTATTTCTCTATTGTGGATTGCCGCATCAGGTAAGTGTATTGGGCTTGTTTCTGTTGCCGGTGCTTGAAAAGCAATTTGTGATGAAAAGTGTGTCGCTACACGGTTGCTTCCCATTTTGTTTGTGGTATTCAGTTCTGAGCTGTCTCTGCTGTCAGCATTTTGTAGTTTGAAAAAGCTAACAGTAGAGGAGGATGTATCATTGTCCTGAAGGTAATCTTCCCAATTAATCATCTCGAGAGCCTTTTAGCTTGTTAATTAGTTCAGTCACGAATTTCATTGCCGGATGACAGATTGGTATTACATTTCTGCTGACTTACATTGTTATCGCAAATTTCTGAGTCAATATGCGGATTGCAATTTTGGGTATGCTTGTAGTGCTGGTCGGAGCTCTGGTTGGAACTGTAGATGCGAGAATGTGGAGTGTGTAGGAAATAACAAGTCTTCAAACCACGATACCATGCCATCCGATAGCTTATATCGACCTTTCTTCCATTTGGTTCATCGATATACAGTGTTAGCGACTGCGCCTGGTCGATCCATTTCTGACGTCTAGCTGCAGCATCAACGAGCCAGCGAGGCTCGATTTCGAAGGCAGTTGCGTAGATTGCTTTTAGGTCATCTGGAATGCGGTCTATGAATTGCACGCTACCATCGTAATACTTTAAATCGTTTACCATGACATTGTCCCATAACCCTCGGGCCTGTAAGTCACAGACGAGATAGGGGTTAATGGCCGTAAATTCGCCAGATAAGTTTCGTTTAACATACAGATTTTGAAATGTGGGTTCGATAGACTGTGATACACCAACGATATTGGCAATGGTCGTGGTAGGGGCTATTGCCATCACATTCGAATTGCGCATGCCATGATCTTTAATGTGATCTCGTAATTGATCCCAATCCATGGTTTGAGATTCATCCAATTCTAGAAACTGTTCGCCACGCTCTGATCTGAGCTGTTCGATGGAGTCAATAGGCAAAATACCCTGACTCCAAAGAGAACCATTAAAACTGCCATAAGGGCCGCGCTCTTTTGCCAGAAGGCTTGATGCTTGCAGTGCATAATAACTGATGGTTTCCATGGAGAGGTCAGCGAATTCAACAGCCTTTTCTGTCGAATAGGGTATGCCAAGTTTGTACAAAGAATCTTGAAAGCCCATCATTCCCAAACCAATAGAGCGGTGGAGCAGGTGGGGGGCGCGCGCCTGATCGACAGGGTAGTAATTGATGTCGATGCAGTTATCTAGCATGCGTACAGCAGTTGTTATGCTTCGTTTTAACTTCGCAGTATTGATTCCCTGTTCGTCAATGTGGTTGCTCAAATTGATAGAGCCTAAATGACAGGCCGCGATTTCGTCCTCACTAGTATTTAACGTTACTTCTGTACAAAGATTTGAGCAGTGCACGACACCTGTATGCTGTTGAGGAGAACGCAGGTTGCATGGGTCTTTAAATGTGATCCAGGGGTGGCCTGTTGCGAACAGCATGTCCAGCATTTTGCGCCACAGTTGTTTGGCGCTGACTCTTTTATACTTTCTAATTTGTCCAGCCGTTGCTATTTGTTCATAGTGTTCATAGCGCTGGTCAAAGGCAGTACCGTAAAGATCGTGTAGATCAGAGACCTCATCAGGCGAAAACAAGGTCCAGTGTTTATCTTCGAAAACCCGCTTCATAAACAGGTCGGGTACCCAGTTGGCTGTATTCATCTCGTGGGTTACTTGATGGCCCTCACCGTTGTTGAAGTGCAATTGTAGAAATGTTTCGATATCCAGGTGCCAGGTTTCAAGGTAAGAACAGACAGTACCTTGGCGTTTTCCTCCCTGATTGACGGCGATGGCAGTATCGTTAACAACCTTTAAAAAAGGCACTACACCCTGAGATGAGCTTTGTGTGCTATTGATCTGGGCACCGAACGCCCTGACTTGCGTCCAGTCATTACCAAGGCCTCCGGCCCATTTTGATAACAGGGCATTGTCCTGAATAGAGCCGTAAATACTTTCAAGATCATCCGATACAGTGCTGAGGAAGCAGGAAGCAAGTTGCGGTTGTGGTGTGCCGGCATTAAAAAGCGTTGGTGACGCACACATGTAATCGAAAGAAGACAACAAATGATAGAATTCGATGGCTTTTTCATCGCGGTTGTTTTCTTCCAAAGCCAGTCCCATTGCCACTCGCATGAAGAAAATTTGCGGCAGTTCGAAATGATAGGTGTTGTGTTTAACAAAATAACGATCGTAGAGTGTTTGCAAACCGAGATATGTAAACTGATGATCGCGTTCGGCTTTAATGGCTGCGCCGAGTTTTTCTAAATTAAATACTTTAAGCGATGGGGATAACAATGATAGTTCGATTCCTTTGCTTATAAATACTGGAAATAGTTTAGGGTAAAGTTCTGGAAGGTCGGCCTGAGTTACCTGTTCAGCAATTTGCAGAAAAGTTGTCGTTTCGCTGAGTTGGCGTTCAAGCAGCAGGCGTGCAGCCGCATAGCTGTAATTGGGTTCTTGTTCAATCAGGCTGCGTGCTGAATGCAGTAGTTCGTTATTGATTTCGTTTTTATCAATGCCATCGTAAAGTCTGCCCAAACACGCGTTCAGAATACGTTGAGGGTCAACATAGTTAATATCGGAGCAGATAGTGTGAACTAAGAGGGACAGGTCTGCTACTTTGAATGGCATCATAGTGCCGTCACTTAGCTTGACTTGCAGTGTAACGGGTCGGGAGTCATCTTTGTGCGGGGACCGTTTTCTGCTGTGTTCTTCACGATATAGAACGTAGGAGCGAGCGACCTTGTGATCGCCGCTTCGCATCAAAGCGAGTTCAACTTGGTCCTGAATGTCTTCAATATGGATTGTTCTGCCGGTCGAAATACGCTTTATCAATGTATCACAGACCTGCTGTGAAAGTACCTCAACAGTATCATGTATTCGAGAGGAGGCTGCGGCTGACCTCCCTTCAATTGCCAGAAAAGCTTTGGTTATTGCGATAATAATCTTGCTTTGATCGTAGGGCACTACAGTGCCATTTCGTTTGACTACGCGTAAATGGTCAGCGCTTATGTCTGGCTTGGTACCAAGACCAAGACTATGCTGGGTGTTGTCGTTAAAGGGGCGATTGGCATACAGATCAGTATCAGTTTGCATTCGGTCCTCTCAAGCATTATTTCGGCAAATAGAAGCCTTGACATGCCCGTAAGGGCATGCAGCAATCTCGTTTATCCATCGGTTAACTGTTCGCTCGTAAACTGCACTCCCTGGTAGCGAAAAAATCGCGAAATGGGCTGTAGCAACGGCTAACAAGCAGATATGTTGTTCTTAGTAAACCACAATATATTGGGGTTTTGAAAATGGTAACTACAAGATAATGCGCTATTTCGTGATTTGCAAGGTATACAAACTGGGTGTAAGTTGTGGATAAATTGTGGGGTACTCGTTTGGGTTTGTATTCACTCACCCCAAATGCATTGAATTCATTGCAATTATCGTTGTGTAGCGAATGTTTAACTGGGTGCCGTTATGTTTAAAACTGATTTATTATAAGGAGCTTGCTAGATAGAAAAATCATGTCTATCGTCAGCTCGTTGTCGTTCGGGAAGGGTTAGGGGGTTGAAAATCTGACAGTTTCGATATTATTAGAGCCAAACGGATTTGTTTGAATTGATGAGCTGTCTAGGAGACTGCCAGAGAATAGCTTCCTAGATAGAATGTGTTTCTAAGCTAACGTTTGAGGTCCAAATAAAGAAAATGACTACTAGTATTTATGTGAATTACTATTTTATCAAATGTCATTAGTCTGATAGTTGTTGATTACAAGGCAAAATAATTTGATTGTTGATTTTGATTGAGTGACACAGAAAGGTTAATAGAAAGGGAACAAGAACAAAAAAATGCGCCTACCAGATCTAACTTTAGTCCTGATAGGCGCATGCTTACAATCGAGATACGGCCACGGATGGCCATAACTCAAGTGCTACTTTAGCCCGTGGAGATTTTTACAAACATTAAATGAAATCTTAGACCATGCTTAATGTTACAGCAAGTCAGAATTCTGCTGTCGTTTTGAAGTCTGAATATTTGTTTACGCATTTAGAGTCGATGGCAGCACGCTGCACAATGAGTAATGCGGTGCTCTTGAGCTTAACTAAACTCATTTAGATGCCGTAATTCCAAAATATCCATGTGATAAATATTTTTTATTCAAAAATATTTAAGCAAAACTAAAGAAACTCCGTGTTAGGGAGTATCGGGCAATCAGCGGTGTTTATTTCTATGTAATAGCCCGGTTTGTCCAGGATTATCGCTACTCATGTTTTCTTGTGCTAGGCTTTCGCTTTACATGACATTATGAGTTTTCAAGCCTATGACAAAACAATTCAAGTTGAAGGCGGTTGATGAAAGCAGATTGTTATCACTTGATAAGGAGACAATGATTGTCGGGCGGGATGCGGGCTGTGATATTGTTATAAAGCATGGCCTTCCATCAAGGCAGCATGCGAAAATCGTGATAGACAATGAAACGGTAACTGTTGAAGATCTTAGTTCCACTAACGGGACGCATGTCAATAATAAAAAAATCAACGCTGCCACTGTTCTTATGCCGGGTGATGTTGTTAAGTTTGATGCAAATGTGTTTTGTTTGCTGGCACAGGATGATATGAGCGCGACGGTTATGCTTGATAAATTGCCGCCGCTTGATTCTGATAGTGACGAATCAACGATAATTATTAGAGATGGTTTTTCTCAAGGCAATGAAACGGTCATGCGACAAAGTTATCCGATGCCGCCAGGTTGGGCTGATTACGAACAGGATAAACATTTAACTGCGGATTCTGTAAAGAAGCCCTCAAAGGAGCTTACGGATTACCTGATTTCAGACAAATTGCAGGAGAAGCAAGCGCTGGCTGCGGCGGCACTAGTGGTTGTTTCGGGCAATCACAAATCTCGTGTAGTTGGCCTGGTAGTAAAAAAGGAAAGTCATAAATGGAATATCGGTCGAGAAGAGAGCAGCCATCTGCCCATCAGTGATATCAGCATTTCATCTAGACATGCTGTGCTGATTTATCAAAGGGGCGTCTGGGAACTAAGGGATGATGATTCCACCAATGGTATAAAAGTAAATGGACAAAAGCAAAATACTGCCCGCCTGAATGATGAAGACAGCATAACGTTGGGAAATGTTGAAGTTGTCTTTCGATTGTTAAAATGAAAGATATTTTTGTATCTCAAGAGTACCGTTAAGTTTGATATGGCGTACTCTGGTTAATCATAGCGTGCAACAATACGGGGGAATTGGATCAATATTCAGTGCAATTCAACAAACTTACATTCCGTCGATCTTTATGCTCCAATAGTGATACAAACAGGTGAACCGCAAGTGCTCAAGCATATTGATGTTATTGGTCATAACCTTATAGAACAATAGGTTAGGAGTGCATATTGGATGATTGACAAATCCCCCCGCCTCCACCAAATACAATTTCCCACACAACGCCAAAGCGAACCTTGAATCCTTTGGTAAAATAGCGATAATGCATGCGCAAATAATAATACAGTGGGAATGATGCCATACACTTCTGAAACCGCTAAGTTATTGTTTTTTAAATAACGTTTTAAATCCACCTTGTTATTAGCCAACCAGCTTTTCTTAATTAAATCAGTCAGTTCGATTACGGCGATTTGGTTAAGGTAAATTTTTATGACTCAAGCCCCAGCGTATTTTTCTTATGAAAGCTCAAGACTGGTTAATTTCCTGTCGAGCCTGGCTGTGTCGGATGCGAAGGTTTCCCATAAAAATTTTGCTGACAAACTAGGGCGACTGATTGATCTGTCTGACTCCTTTGCCTTGTCAGAAACCCTGCGGGGACTGCCAAGAATCGACTATGAGCCAAATACGGCGGCTACAACGGAGATAATCACAGAGGAGTTTCTGAAGGCACGAGCAGAGATGGTACAGTCCATCATTAAAAGCTTTGTACCGGATGCCGGCACTTTACCATTCAACTTGCCCATCCCTGATGCAGACACAATGGTAGACGGCAAAACAGCTATCGAGCCCTATTTGCGCTTATACACATTGCATCAAAGTGACATGGGATACCGGGTTCAAAAAATCCGTATCCGGGTAAGAGAAGCGATTTCAGGTCGCTCATCAACACTAGCACAACTAGCCGCACTAGATGCCGCACTAGGGGATACGCTGTCGGTTCATACGCGCAAAACCTTCACTGTCATCCCCAAGTTGCTGGGCAAACGTTTCCAGCATTTACACAATGAACACCAACAGATACGCAATGAACACCAACAGACTCACGCCAGCCAAGAGCAAGATGATAATCCCGAGTTGTGGGTACAAACCGGCGGCTGGCTCGATAAATTTTACAAAGAGATGCAGGGGCTGCTGCTGGCAGAGCTTGAACTTCGACTGCAGCCGGTTGTTGGGCTAATCGAAGCCCTTGATGAAGAGGTAGAACTCAACCTATGACAAGATCACTTTCAGCCGCAGCGTTTTTACTGGGCGCCATTATTGTCGTTTGGATGGGCCTGGCATTTGTCGGCTCAAACCTGCTGGCACTCATTGTCACTGTCGTTATCGCCGTTGTTTACTGCGTCGGTTTTATCGAATTACTTCGATTTCAACAAGCAACATCAATGCTATCGGATGCGTTGTCAGGGATTACCGAAAAAGTCACCGCACTAGAGAGCTGGCTCAATAATCTCCACCCCTCACTGCAAAATGCGGCGCGCTTGCGTATTGAGGGCGAACATGTCGGACTGCCAGCGCCGATTTTAACCCCCTATCTCGTCGGACTACTGGTCATGTTGGGGCTACTCGGTACCTTCGTTGGTATGGTGGATACATTGAAGGGTGCCGTCATGGCTTTGGAAGGCACCTCTGAGCTTGAGGCCATTCGTGCTGGCCTGGCGGCCCCCATTAAAGGCCTGGGTATGGCTTTTGGCACGTCGGTCGCGGGTGTTGCCGCCTCAGCCATGTTGGGTTTTATATCCACCCTAAGTCGACGCGACAGAATGCTGACCTCAAGAATGCTGGATAGCAAAGTCGGCACCGTATTTCAGGATTTTTCTCTGTCCTATAATCGCCAACAAACCTTCAAAGCGATGCAGATTCAAGCCGATGCGCTACCCAAGGTCGCTGAGCAGCTCACTCAACTGGCTGGGCAACTGGGCCGAATGAGCGAGGATATCAGTGACAAGCTTATTTCAAACCAACATCAATTTCATGAGTCGGTAAAATCAATCCATACCGACTTGGCAAACTCTGTCGATAAATCTCTGAAAGAAAGTCTGGCAGAAAGCGGACGTCTGGCCGGTGAGAGCATTCAGCCCATTGTGAAAGAACTGATGACAGAGATTAGCCTCGGCGCACAACAAACCCACCAAAAATTGACCGACACAACACAGAAAACCCACCAAAAACTGACCGACACAGCGCAGCAACAATTACAGACACTTACCAAGCAATTTGGCGAGACGTCAGAGCAAGTAAGCCAGGCTTGGCAGACAGGGCTTGCGGCACATCAACAATCCAATGAAGCCTTAACGGGCAATATGAATGCCTCCTTGAATGCCTTTAACCGGCAGTTTGAAAACACAACGGTTTCACTGCTGGATGCCTTCAAGCAAACCAGCAATGACTGGGCTGATCGTCAACGCAGTAGCGACCAGGCCAGACTTGATTACTGGAACGGCGCATTTGAACAACTTTCTGCCTCTTTGCAAAAAACAAGCAATAACATTGTTGCCGACACGCAATCTGCATCAAGCAAAATGGTTAACGAAATCAGCACCCTAATGAAATCGTCAGAGGAGTTGGTGAAGGCCAGAATGGCAACTGAGGCTTCCTGGCTAGACAGCTATGGTGAGCGCATGGACCAGCTAACCGACACGTTAGCAACGCAACTCAACTCACTACGAGACGCTGAAGATAAGCGCGGCAAAACCGCTGCTATTCGCATGAGCGAACTTCATAGTGCAGCCTCAGAGCGGCTGGATCGGCTGACCAACACACTAAAAACTGAACTCGGTGAATTGCGAACAGCAGAAGAGCATCGAGCTGTAACAGCAGCGGAGCGCTTAGCTGAATTACAGGATGTAGCCGCCGAGCAGTTAGCACAGCTCACCTCAACACTTAAAAATGAACTCGATGCACTTAGAGTGGCAGAAGAACTACGAGGCGAAACCGCCACGGAACGTTCGCTTGAACTGCATGGCATCGCCACCGAACGCATAGATCAGCTAATCTCAACGCTGAGGGTCGAACTCGGCACGCTCAGAACCGCTGAGGAGGATCGCGGCGAGGCCGCAGTCGCTCGCCTGGGCGAACTGCAAGCTGCCGTCACCGTGCACTTAGCTACCCTCGGTAATGCGCTGGAAGAGCCCATGACACGCCTTATCCAAACGGCATCAGAAACCCCGCGAGCGGCGGCTGAAGTCATCGAAAAACTGCGTAGTGAGATATCTAAAAACATTGAGCGCGACAATGGTCTACTGGAGGAGCGTTGTCGCATTATGGAGGAACTCAACAGTCTGTCAGGCTCCATGGAACAAGCGTCGCAAGGCCAGCGTGAAGCCATAGAGAAGATGGTTAATGCCTCATCAAATATGCTGCAAGAGGTCGGCGCGAGCTTTAGCAGCCAGGTCAGCTCTGAAGTCATCAAGTTATCTGATATTGTCGATCACTTCGCTGGCAGCGCGACTGAGCTGTCAAGCTTGGGTGACGCCTTTGGTTTGGCCGTGCAAATGTTCAATGATACCAATACTCAACTCGTCGACAGTCTATCCCACATAGAAGAATCCCTGCAAAACTCCAGCGAACGCAGTGATGAGCAGCTGGGCTATTACGTTGCCCAAGCCCGCGAGATTATCGATCACAGCATGTTGTCGCAACAGGAATTTATTGAGCAATTGCGTCAACTCGGTCGCACCGGCGACTTGTTTGCTGCCGAGGCGGGGTAATGTCTGAACTCGATGAAGGCATCGCCCAGGAGCCACCCATTTGGGCCATTTTTGGCGACCTGATGTCAGGGTTGGTGGGGGTTTTTGTGCTACTGCTGGTTTGGACCTTGGGCTTTCAGTTGGAACTGTCGCAGACACTGGATGACGAGATCAAAAAACGTGAAGCGGCAGAGCAGCGTCGCATGGCTCTGGAACAAGCACTCGCCGATCCACTTGCCACGGGTCGCGTGACCTTGCGCGACGGCCGCATTGGTATCAGCGGCAGCGTACTGTTTGCCATAAATTCCGCCAAACTGCAACCGGAAGGCAGGGAGCTACTACAAACCTTGGTAGCACCACTGCAGATTTATCTCAGTGAACGAGAACAACTATTGATGGTCAGTGGTTTCACTGATGACCTTCCCATTCAAAAAGGTAACCTGCACTTTACCGATAACTGGGAATTGTCGGCACAACGCGCCCTTACCGTGACTCGTGTCTTGATAGAAGAGGGTATGCCGCCTGCCATAGTATTCGCCGCCGCTTTTGGAGATCAACAGCCCGTTGTTCCAAATCAGGACAGCAAAAGCCGATCTCAAAACCGTCGCGTCGAAATGGCGCCAGTACCCAAGAGCGCCAAGCTGTAAGGTTTTGTAACGATGACAATGCTCGAGAGTATTCAATCAGAAACACTGAAAACGCTTGAATCAAGCCTTGCGGCATTGAGTGAATGCGGCGCCGATCGATATGATCAAGTCCGCTACCGATATATCGAAACCCTGGTAAGACGAGCCCTTGGAAAAAGGGAGGCCGTTAAACAAATCCTGAAAACCAAAGCGCTTGAAGCAATGAGAGATTATCAGGCGGATTTCTCCCAGGCAAAAAACGAAGCAGAAAAAACTATCGAGAAAATTGTTCTACAACATCCGGAATCAGCCAAACCTCTGCAAGGATTATTTGAAGCCTGTGACTTTAACGCAATAAAAGTGCAAGCAAAGAAAATGTTGCGCAGTGAAATTCGAAGTAAAAACAACAGAGGTTCTATTGCCTCTCTTATCAATTTGCTCACACAGGAAGACAATTCATCCGAAAAGAAAATGACAGGACTCGCTTTTGATGAGTTTCTTCGTCAGCAAGAAAATGTAGCAGCTTGGTCAATAAGCGATTCAACAAGCGGTTCAATAACGGATGGTGATTCATCACGGAATAGCAATTTCGCAGAATTGAAATCGAGCCGCCTGTTCAAGGAATCCAGGATAAAACACAACACGGAAAAACTGTTCTCTCAAGCGATCGAAGATAGCCCTGAGAATCCCGGCCCACTCAATCCCCAGATGCTGGCCATTCGTTCACTGACCACTATGCGCGATCTGTCGCCGCAATACCTCAGCAGATTTATTTCTTATCTCGACACTTTGCTGTGGCTTGAAGCAACAGATCCAAAATCGAAGTCCAACTCACCTAGAAAAAACGCTAGAAAATCTAAGCGGAATACAGGTGGGCGAAGAACGTCCTAGTGCAGCGTCTCATTGAATTGATGCTACCTTTTCGCACTTTAATTGATGCTACCTTTTCGCAATTTAACATATTGGCCCAAGCGTGGGGGTGGAAGAAACCCATCAAATCAATTTTCCATCAGGGTACGCACCTGCTGCTATGGTTATTAGTCTGACCAC
>PIVM01000756.1 GCA_003353945.1 Gammaproteobacteria bacterium | reverse complement strand
ATTCCACCGGGCTCTCGCTTTAAGGGGTATCGGGATTTTGTGGTTCAAGAGTTGGTGATTGGCACACAAAATACCCGTTATCGATTAGCACGCTGGGTAACGCCAAAAGGGCAGACATTAATCGGTCAGCTACCCGGTGAATTGGGCGGGCGCCACTACGGCCCTCACTTGATTGGGTATATTCTTTACCATCATCACCATTGCCACGTCACGCAACCCTTGCTGTTGGAGCAATTGCGAGAATGGGGCATCGACATCTCTGCGGGTGAAATCGATCGCTTATTATCAGAAGATAGAGGTGGTTTTCATCAGGAAAAGGACTGCGTATTAAAAACCGGATTGGCGGTGTCAGATTATGTCACCGTTGACGATTCAGGCGCACGCCATCAAGGTAAAAATGGCTATGTAACGCAGATAGGAAACGACCATTTCGCCTGGTTTGAATCAACCGGTTCAAAGAGTCGAATTAACTTTCTGGAGCTGTTATGTGCGGGGGATAAAGGCTATCGCATCAACGATGACACTCTGGCCTACTGGCAGAGCCAAAAGTTGCCGCAAATACCGTTACGCCGCTTGGTGAGTAGTCCTCGGCATTATTTTACCGATGCCATGCAGTGGGAAGAACATCTGGATGAACTGGAAATTACCAGCGCACGACATCGGCGTATTGCCACCGAAGGATCTCTACTGGGTAACATACAGCATGGCGGGAGATGCCAGAATTTGGTAACTGTCAGCGATGATGCCGGACAGTTCAATATTCTCCTCCATGCCTTGTGCTGGATTCATACAGAACGTTTGATTCACATTCTGATTCCGCTAAACGAAGGACACCGGGAGGATATCGCCAAGGTACGTGGTGATATCTGGGACTTTTACCGGGACTTAGGAACGTGCGCGAAATAACTTAACCATTTGACTGGTTCTTTT
>PIVM01000268.1 GCA_003353945.1 Gammaproteobacteria bacterium | reverse complement strand
GTATGCAGGATGCAATCAAATATATGTTTATATGTCATCTAGATGCTTGGAAACAAAAACCCTACAAGGCTTCATTATAAGCTCTATTTATAGCGCTTTGAATTGCCAATTACGAGGGAAGAATCAATGAGATGCTGCACTAGAACTCCAGGATTTCATTATCCGTATCGTAGGGTGCGGCCCCCGCACCGCAAATATCAAGAGCAAAGGCACATTGGTGCGGGGGCCGCACCCTACGATTTGTTGATATGGATTATAGAACGCAAAAGGCACGCCAATTGGCGTGCCTTTGTTGAGCAGGGCATTATTGCGCAGACAATAATGTCGGTAAATTAACTCCGGTCAGCCTTCCACGTTAAT
The DNA here is from genome assembly GCA_003353945.1 of Gammaproteobacteria bacterium. Lineage (GTDB taxonomy): Bacteria > Pseudomonadota > Gammaproteobacteria > Pseudomonadales > PIVM01 > PIVM01. Next base: position 3,455 of record PIVM01000268.1, on the reverse strand, counting down.
GAGATGAATGGGTTCATCTCTTTGTGCGTGCTCGGCTAGCTTCAGGAATACTTCACTGGGAATCTGACGAATCAGATCACCACTCTCTCTGTCGGTGACACGAACAACCGATGTTCCGGTGTTTTCGTCAACACTAAAGAGCAGGTCGCGATGCTCGCTCTGAACAAATTGATTCATCTGGGTGACAGCGTGAATCACTTTATCAGCAGAAGCAACGGACGCTCCAGTCTCCTCACGCTTGTCTTCAATGGCTTTTGTCGGCAAATTATTGCCGCTGCTGCTCACCTCTGCACGAGCGATGTCTCCCTTTGTTGATGAAGCTTTGCCGGATGGCACAATAGCCGAAGGCTGTGCGCCAGCGGGCTGATTGCCTTTCACTTCATTCATAGGTTAGACCTCCATTGCTTAATGCCTGTGTAAAACGAGGATGGCTCCAGTTTCCTGGAGCTACCCTTTATCAGGCCTTAAGCCGTCAGTTATCGTAACAGAGACAGCACTTGCTGCGGAGCAGCATTCGCTTGAGCCAGCATCGCAGTGGATGCCTGCTGTAGCACCTGTGCTCTTGACAGTGCAGCCGTTTCTGCGGCGAAGTCAGCATCAACAATCCGTGACCGGGCGGCTGAACTGTTTTCTGCGATGTTCGCCAGGTTGCTAGTGGTAAAGTCCAGGCGGTTGCTAACAGCACCCATCTCTGAGCGAGAGGTGTTGATTTGCTCCAGGGCTACATCGATAACATCGATGGCAGATTGAGCGCCAGCTTGGGTAGAGACGTCGACATCGGAGATAGAGTTGCCTACTGATGTGGCGTTGTTGGTTTCCGTAAGGCCCGTCGAAAGTAAGGTTGCAGCGCCACTCATATTAATCTCTATTTCTGTGCCATCTACAGAATTTAGCGCCAATGCTGCTGTACCCGACAGTGAAGCAACTACACCGTGTTCATCCGATAGGGCGTTAATTTGGGTTATAACCAGAGCCTGAGTAGCGGCAGCACTAGCTCCTAAAGCCGATGCGCCAATATCCACGCCGTTGATGTTAAGATCTCCTTCTGCCAGAGCTGCATCATTGGCATCAAGAGCTTCAGCGCCTGTAATATCTGAGGCAGAGCGATTGTTTAGACCCCACGCGGTCATTTGAGCTGTGACAGCGGCTGCGTCGGTAGTATCTGAAAGCGTGATATCAACATTGTCTACTGCGCTGTCGGTGATTTCAAATGATAGCTGGGGTTGGTAGGTGGTTCCAGAGGTAATGCCGGTAGCAGCCGCTGCATCCGTTACGGTGATAGCAACGCCGTTTTCTGCAGCCAATACCATACGCCCATCATCATTGACACTTGCTTGAAGCAGGCCGCCAGTGACAGTGTTGATCTTTTCGGCCAGCCCTTCCAAGGTGTTAGTGCCTGTAATAACCCACGTTGAAGTTGTGTCATCGGTATTTTCCACTGCTAGCGTTAAGGTATCTGTTCCGTCAATCAATACACCATCGCCATCGGCTGTTGCAATTGTTTCTGTAAACGCAGAAACCTCAACTCCAGAAAGTGCGGCATTCATTGTTTCCAGCAGTCCATCCATAGTAGTGACTCCAGTCAGATCACCAACACTCTGTCCATTGATGGTGAGTGTGCCTCCGGCGGCCGTGCCATCAACAAGGGCAATAGCAGTAGCTACATCGGTTATTGTTGCACCCACTACATCACCACCGGCAGCATTACCCAAACCATCCGCAGTCATATCATCCAGTGTAAAGTTAATGGTTTGATTGGCTTCTGAACCGATTTGCAGGGAAACCGTTCCAAGCGAGCCGTCCAATACATTCTGCCCGTTAAAAGCGGTGGTCTCTGCGATTCGATCTACTTCCGCTTTAAGTTGCTGTACTTCTGCATCCAGTGTGGTGCGATCGGCATCGGAATAGATGCCGTTAGCGGATTGTATGGATAGCTCGCGCATACGTTGAAGGATGTTGGTGGTTTCGTCCAGTGCACCTTCGGCGGTCTGAATCATCGATACACCGTCGTTGGCGTTGGAGATGGCTCGGTTAAGACCATTGATCTGAGAAGTTTGGCGGTTACTGATGGCCAGGCCCGCGGCATCATCTGCCGCCGAGTTGATTTGTTTACCTGAAGAAAGGCGCGACATGGCTTGATCCATTTCCATTCCGGATTTAACCAACTGGCGCTGTGAGTTTAGAGATGCGATATTACTGTTAATAACTAAAGGCATGGTCAGCCTCCTATTCAATTGTTTTTTACCAACGCCAGTCAGTGTCGACCAGCCTGCTAAGGTCACCGTTGAAACCATTAGAAGGTATGGTTCTACTGGCTCTGAGTAAGTTATCGACACTGGGAATAAAAACTTTAGGGAAAAGTCATGGCCTGAATGAAAAGAGTGAAAAGCGAGAAATGCCTATAGAAACAAGAGGATAGAGTGGCTATTTTTGCTGTATACATAAGGTGTCAAAAAATAGGCCAACGTTTTCTTTGCTCTATCGTAGGGTGCGGCCCCCGCACCATTGTACTTTTGTTCTTTATTTATGGGTGCGGCAAGGGCAGAGGCCTTGAGCCGCTAAATCGGGAAGTATTGAAAAATGACCTTTACATATAGTCATACCTTCGATACTGTTATGACTATGGTGATATGACTATAGGCAATATAAACAATGCAACAGTTATCTAAGTCGCAATTCAAACCAAAAGCACTGGAGATTATGCGCAACGTCGAACAGGCTGGTGAGGCTATTCTAATCACAGATCACGGTAAACCTGTGCTGGAGCTTAAGCCGTATACCCCAGTAGACATTGACCCGTTGGCGCGTTTAAAAGGCAGTGTGGTGGAATACGCTGATCCGTTAGACCCAATCGAGCCGGATAACTGGGAGAGTGCAAGTTGATAGTCCTTGATACGCATGTATTGGTGTGGTGGGTTTCTGGCATCGAAAAACTCTCCCTATCAGCGAAAAAAGCCATTGCCAAGCATCAGGCGGTGGAGAGGAGCATATTGGTTTCCTCGATAACTGCATGGGAAATTGCCATGCTGGTTGAAAAGGGAAGATTGACGCTGAATATGGATGTTGATACCTGGTTGCTTGAGGTGGGTAAGATTCCATCTGTTAAGTTTGTGCCGGTAGATAATGTGATTGGTGTCAAATCTACCTCTCTTCCAGGGGCGTTTCATAAAGATCCAGCGGATAGAATGATTGTGGCCCTTGCTCGGCAAGGATCATATCCACTTATCACGGCAGACGAGAAGATATTGACCTACAAGCACGTCAAAACGATCTGGTAAGGCGCCATATGATAGTTGATAAGTAAGGGTGCGGTATGTCTTAGCTAGTGCAGCGTCGCATTGAATTGATGCTACCTTTTCGCACTTTAACATATTGGCCCAAGCGTGGGGGTGGAAGAAGCCCATCAAATCAATTTTCCATCAGGGTACGCACCTGCTGCTATGGTTATTAGTCTG
>PIVM01000755.1 GCA_003353945.1 Gammaproteobacteria bacterium | reverse complement strand
CAATTGAATATACACTAAAGCATAATATATTACTAATATATAGAATTCATCAATATTTACTCAGTTGCCTGATTAATGAATCATCTTACCATAAACTACATATATCATAAGATATATTAGGCACAACTATATTGAATTTGAACAGATAAATTGAGAATAAATGACAATTGAATATACACTAAAGCAACATGTATTAGGGGGCAACAGAGTTGCATTGCGGGGCGATAGACCCAGAGGCAAGATAGACACAGAGGCAAGAGGCCAGGGTCCAAGAGGCACGGTTACAAGACGAATGGTTAGATTTTTTTTAATTTTTATCCTTGCACTGAATATTTTTTTGTTGGAAAATTGTGATTTGAGATAATATCATATTCAAAAATGGAAAAAAAATTATGAAAAAAATTTAGGAAAAAAAATTTAGGAAAAAAAAATTTAGGAAAAAAAATTTAGAAAAAAAAAAATTTAGGAAAAAAAAATATATGAAAAATTTAGTGAAAAAACTTTCTTAGTGAAAAATTTTCTTAGTGAAAAATTTCTTACTGAAAAACTTCTTAGTAAAAAACTTCTTAGTGAAAAATTTCTTAGTAAAAAAACTTCTTAGTGAAAAACTTCTTACCTTCTTAGTGAAAAACTTCTAAGTGAAAAACCTATTAGTGAAAAACTTTCTTAGTGAATAGTAAAAAAAAAAATCGAAAAAAAAAATATTTTTTTTATTTTTATTTTTTTTAAAAGTAGTATATACTACTACTAGTACTACTACTACTATTTTCATCAAAATTGAAATTAACATCAAATAAGGGTCTATCGCCCCAATAATATATTACTAATATATAGAATTCATCAATATTTACTCAGTTGCCTGATTAATGAATCATCTTACCATAAACTACATATATCATAAGATATATTATGCACAACTATATTGAATTTG
>PIVM01000754.1 GCA_003353945.1 Gammaproteobacteria bacterium | reverse complement strand
TAAAAGCAACATGTTGCCAATTATCAGTCGATACCGTGTTGACCGGTGCATCATAGCTCGCCACATTACCTCCAGTGCCTGCCGTTGCCAGCCTTATACGTAGGCGACCGTCACTCACGAACCCAAGGGAAAAAATATGCTCACCCAGCTTATAGCCTACGGATTTGCTTATGACCCGATCGTCACCCAAGACGCGTGGATTTATCCATGCGGCCGCTGATATTGCGCCCCAGTTATCCGTATTGATACTGTCAGTAAAAAAGAAGTCACCATTCCCATTAAGGTCGACAACATTTCCATTGCGACCAGTAACACTTTGTGGAGAACCCTTCACCTCCAGATAGTTCGTGCCATATGTGGAATCCAATACCGCCGTATCACCCATGTGATATGCATCGAAACTCCAAATAGCTGTCGGTGCAACCTCAGGGGTATTTGGATAGTCTGGGGGATCCGTAGGCGTTGTATCGGTCGGCGTTGTATCGGTCGGCATTGTATCGATCGGCGTTGTATCGGTCGGCATTGTATCGATCGGCGTTGTATCGGTCGGTATTGTATCGATCGGCGTTGTATCAGTTGGAGTCGTATCGGTCGATGTGCCGTCTCCACTAACCAATGCTGCAACATCCGTCACATCCAGTGCGCGTTGATAGAGCCTGACTTCCTCAATTTGACCATCCATGTAGCGATCATCTGTCAAATTGACATTCCCCACTGCGATGCCTTGACTCGATGCTTTTATACTGCTTCCCCCGTGATTAAAAGAAGCTACTTCTTTACCGTTGTGAAATAGCTTTAGTAAGCCAGTACTGGCATCCCAGCTAAAAGCAACATGTTGCCAATTATCAGTCGATACCGTGTTGACCGGTGCATCATAGCTCGCCACATTACCTCCAGTGCCTGCCGTTGCCAGCCTTATACGTAGGCGACC
>PIVM01000267.1 GCA_003353945.1 Gammaproteobacteria bacterium | reverse complement strand
AGCACGACTCCGACAATCTCTTCCCGGGCTGGCGCGAGAAGCTGGGCGTCCACGGGTAAGCGACACCCAACACGTGAAATTCGGCGGCCGGGGGCGTGGAATGTGCCTCCGGCCGTTTTTTTGGGAAGAACGCCGTCCAAAAAGATCGAATTAATAAGGAATTGTATTAATACAGAATTGTCTTTGGCTCCGTTTTAAATCGGGCAGATCAGGCGTCCTCGAAGGGCAGCAACCTTGCGTTGTTTACGGCCGCGGTTCTAATATAGAGTGGAGAGAGGGAAACTAATGTTTCAATGGGGGAGGAAGATTTGGGCGACCACACCGTAAAGCCGGTGGCAGCAGATTATAGCGATTTGTTAACCCCACTTCTGTCAGACGAAAAATCCAAAGCCTCAGAACACCGCTTACGTAAACGAGCCTACAACGAGCAGCGTGTACATCCGGCCGATGTAGAAGAATGGATAGAAAAAGGTTGGGGGCTACACCGTGAAGGCAAGAGGGTGTCGACGCTTCGAAAAGACAAACCTCATGACCAACTCCTGGAAGACCGAGTTTGGTGTTTTCTACACAACATGGGTTACGCTCACCTTAATGGGGGGCGGTTCAATATTGAATTTGAGCGGGATGACGGATCACGCGGACGCAAGCAAATTGACGTGTTCGCCTGCGATGACGAGACCGCTTTTATAATCGAATGCAAATCTAAAGAGACACTTGGCCCCCGTCCGCTAACCAAAGACATCCACGAGACCATTTCGCTAAAGGAATATATTCGAAAATCGATCTTCACACTGTATAACGAGAAACCAAAACCCAAGATCTTATGGCTTTACGCCACATACAATATTCGTTGGTCTGAACCAGATGTTGCCAGAGCCACTGATGGTGGGGTTTCCATTATTACCGAAAACGAAATTCAATATTACGAGGCGTTTTTAAAGTACATTGGCAAAGCCGGGAAATGCCAAGTTCTTGGAGAGTTTTTACCTAACCAGAAGGTCCCCGGACTGGGCGTAGTTAAAGTGCCTGCCGTAAGGGGGAGGATCGGAGGGGAAACCTTCTACAGTTTTGTCGCGACCCCTCGTCGCCTGTTGAAAATCGCCTTCATTAATCATCAGGCCTTGAACCATCCGGACGGAACGCCAGCATATCAACGGATGCTTTCCGCGAAACGAATTAAGGATATTGGGGGGTTCATTACCCAAGGGGGCTACTTTCCAACAAATGTTCTCGTCAATTTCATGGACCGCCCAAAGTTCGAGTTGCTTCCTAACAAGGAAAACACCGATCCGAACATCAAGTTCGGCTGGCTAACGCTGCCATCAAAATACAGGTCGGCATGGGTCATCGATGGTCAGCATCGACTATATGGCTACTCTCGAACGTCAGAGAAACACCTGGATCAAAGTCTGTTTGTGTTGGCGTTTGAGAAGATGGCTACACATAAGGAGGCCGATCTATTCATCAACATAAACCACAAACAAAAAAGCGTTCCGAAAGGCCTGCTTGATAGCCTTCTCGCCGAAATCCGGCTTGGAGATCCGGACCCTAAAACCAATCTCTCCGCTCTATCATCTGCCGTAATTAAGGCAATCAACTCTGACAAGTCAGGCCCCCTTTTCCGTCGTTTCCAAAAGCCCGATGTGCCAGCAGAGCCAGGGCAAAGCTTGACCATCTCTGAAGCTATTAGGGGCCTAAATAAATCAGGCCTCCTCGGTAAAGCGATTAAGAAAAACAAGGTCCCGGGCGTGTTGTCTGGTCCCACCGATACAGAAACCATTGGGCGTTCCATGAAAGTCCTTAACGGCTACTTCGCTGCTATACGTGATGCGAACCCAGAAAAATGGGAAGCTGGAAAGCTGGCCTTTATCTGCGTAAACCCAGGCATCCGGGCTCATCTGGCTCTCATTGCAGAGACTGTGAAATATCTTAGTCACAAGAAAGGGGTAGAATTCGCAGCCATCTCCCCCGATGAATTCATATCGAACATTGTCGAGGTGATAGGGCCAATATGCGAATTTGTTCAGAATGGCTCTGGCGAGGAGATAAAAGAAAAGTTCTCTCGTCGATTTGGGGAAGCTGGCGTCAAGGACTATCTCTTCTGCCTCTACGAACTCATATACGATCAAAATAAGGATTTTGGGTCGGAAGAATTCCACACCTACATCACCCAGAAAGATAGCGACCGTGTAAAAGAGGCTGACCAGTTTGTCTTGACGTTCACTCAAGATCTAAGCGATTTCGTGATCGAGACGTTGAAAAGAAAATATGGGACACATCGTTTGGAAAGCGGCGAACATGCCTACTGGGAACTCGGGATTGAGAGTGCCAAGATCAAGAAGAACGCGGCGAATAGGCAGATCGACGATGATCAGGGACGACGATTAAAAAAGGAAGCCTATCTGGACATTCTCGACCTAAAGATCATCATTGAGCAGAAGGGTAACTGGGATACGTTTAAGAACGTTCTCAACGCTCCAGCACCTGATGAGAGGAAGGGAAAAACGTACTATACGGGCTGGATAGCCAAATTTAACGAGCTTCGCAGAATTCCTGCACACAAAAGCTCTCTCCGAATTTATAAAGAAGCAGATTTTGAGTTCCTTGACTGGTTACACACCAACGTCAATCCCAGACTACAAGCGGCTAGGGCGAGATGATTAATCCCTTTTTGAAATGGGCAGGCGGAAAACGCTGGCTGATTAGCCAACCAGATTTCCCAACACCGCCAAGCTATACTCGCTACGTTGAGCCATTTCTCGGGAGTGGAGCAGTTTTCTTCCATCTGCAACCGGACAAGGCCTTGTTGTCAGACGCAAATGCAGGTCTCATTCATCTTTATGAGGTCATCCGTGACCAACCATCGGCTTTGCTTTTTGAGATGAAGCGGCACCATTCAAGGCATTCGAAAGAATACTATTATGAGGTTCGAGCTCGTAAGCACCGCTCTAAACTCAAGAAATCCGCCCAGTTTCTCTATCTGAATCGCACCTGCTGGAATGGGTTATATAGAGTTAATTCCAAGGGGGAATTCAACGTTCCGAAAGGGACAAAAGACACTGTTTTATTCGACACCGACGATTTTGTTGCCGTATCAGACTTGCTCTCCAATGCAGATATCCGGTGCAGCGATTTTGAGGCGGTCATTGATGAAACCGGAGAAGGTGATTTTGTCTTTGTCGATCCGCCATATACAGTTCAGCACAATTACAACAATTTCCTGAAATATAATGAGAAGATCTTTAGCTGGGATGATCAGATCCGTTTGCGTGATGCCGTAGGTCGTGCGATCCAGCGAGGTGTAATGATTGCCGTTACCAATGCTGACCATCAAGCAGTCAGAGAACTTTATTCAAAGGTTGGCAGTTATTTCCAGCTGCACAGACAAAGCGTTCTGGCGGGTAAGGCGACTAAACGCGGAGCGACAACGGAAGCATTGTTTTTGGGAAACTGGAGTTGCCCCCGTTTGATCGGACATCCGGTCAGTGGGCCTGAGCTCTGATAAACCCCCTTGGGGAGCGCATCTTGAGCCCTCTATGGGGATGGTTTTCGTTGTAGTCCTCGAACCATCCGTCGATCTGCCGGGTCGCCGCTTTAGGTTGCTCAATCCCAAATTTCCAGCAAGTTTTAGGACTTCACCGTCTGCCCGAGAAGCTGTCCCGGCTTTTCATGAACCTCATATGTTAGTCTCTTTCCAAACCCGGCCGGATACATTAGAAGCACCCAATCAAACACAGGAGACGATGCCCCATGGTCAAGATCGCCCCCAGTATTCTGTCCGCCGACTTCGCCCGCCTGGGCGAGGAGGTGCGTGCCGTTGACG
>PIVM01000753.1 GCA_003353945.1 Gammaproteobacteria bacterium | reverse complement strand
AGGCTGAAGATCCTGCAGCATTGGCTGCGGTAGCGCTATTGATTGACAGTTAACAGACCTGCTCTGTTTAAATGCCTGAACTATTGCACATGATTCAATGCCTGGCGAGATTGCCTATTGCACTCCCTACATTGCACTCCGCAAGGACTCTAATCGCGTTACAGGGCTCCCTGAGTTTACTCTTCACCTTTACGGATAAAGTAGGAATAGGTTCCCCCAAGTTCCTCATTTTCCAATAATTCATGGCCAAGAAAGGTGCAAAACTTCGGTATATCCCGTTGCGTTGAGGGGTCAGTGGCGAGCACCTTAAGAATCTCACCCACAGTCAAGTCCCGTATTTTATTATGCAACATCATAACGGGTTCTGGGCAATACAGCCCAGTGGCATCGAGGGTTTGATCTTCATCGATAATCATATCTTGCATCTTACATACTGCTTAATCGCGCTATTGTCGCTTAATCTGACCGAAATGCAACGATCAAACGCTACTGGCATCAGGATTGTTGAACCTATTAGACTCACTCGAAACGTCGAACCGTATGGTTCAACTGAGCTTTCCAGGTTAAACCGCCGCTATTGTACAAGTTTGTAACTCTTCATCAAATACCACTATTGCTTTTCCATCTTGCAACTGTGACATCACCAAGGCCACCTTGGTATCAAGAGATAACTCCTGCTCACCATAATCTGTGCCTTCGCGGGTAATAAACTCCTCCACCACCCCCTGTAGCGCTTCATCACTTAACTGCTGATAGGGTATTTCTAGCATTCGATTCTAGCATTCGATAATTACGTGCTCGCTGCAGCTATCGTAGCTTCTCTTCAACACTGGCAATTTTCTCCTCCAGTGTCTGGCTACGGTCCACGCGCGTGCCCATCTTTACGGTCGATGTAATTCGCGGCGCCCCCATGGCATGCACTCTATCATGACA
>PIVM01000266.1 GCA_003353945.1 Gammaproteobacteria bacterium | reverse complement strand
GCAGCTCTTTTTTTTCTGGGTTCCCGCGTTCGCGGGAATGACGGTAGCGTAAAATACACGTTGAGGTAACGTCCGCGAAGGTCAGCTTAGCTGTTCCAGAAAGCATAGTTTTTATTTTTCGCATTTGGCCGCTTCGTAACATCAGCAGGCACATGGAAAAAAATCAAAATCCTGGCAATAAGCGAAACCTCAGTTTCCGCTATCTCTAATTAGTTAGCGCTGGGCTTCGAGCAATTGGCTCCCTACATCAGTTCATTACTGTTTTGAATTGCATAACTTGTTCAACAACTGCAGGGCCATAGGGCGCTTGCACGGGTGTTGACCAGGTACCGGCCGGGCCGGGATTGGTTGCGGTGATGGTGACAGGCTCGCCCTTTTTGACAATCAAGAAGTCGGGCCGAGCTGGGTCGAAGTGTAAAACGCCGCTACCCGTGGCATTTAAAACAGTGACGACCGGTGTCGGATCTATAAAGTCTGCCCACACACTGTCGTCAGAGTCGCCGCAGTACACCGCAGAAAAACCACCGGGGGTAACTTCCATACTTTTAAATAACGCAGCACTTTCACCCTGGTAATCAACCATTCCACCATTGTGGGGTACAAAAACATTTCGGCTCATGAAAAGTATTCCTCCGCTGCGGGTAGTGAAAAATAGTCCGCAACTTCTTGCAGCCATCGATCAAAGTCAACGCGATCAAAAAGCCTGCGACCAAAAATGGTTCGCTTAGTCACCGTTTCCCCCTGGGATGCATCAGCCAGAAACAAAACAGAGTCCCCCCACGCGGTGAGCAGGGTATCGGTAGGATTGCTTATAGCGATAGAGGTGTTCACTAGCCCCATTGGCTGAACAGGCAAGCTACCATCAAAGGGTACCGACACTAGCGTGCGTACTGCCCCGCGACAAATAGGAAACGACAGATATATGGTTTCAGTGCCAGCAGTACCGTCATACGCTAATTTGGGTGAACCCATCAGCATGGTGCGATCAGCAGTAATATAACCACCCAAGAAACCGAGCGTGTTTTCTTCTGCAAGGCCTCTTGAATACTTCAAATAATCGTTTCCGCCGTATTGCACGCCCGCACTATTGAACGTCTTAACAACCATTCGATACGCTGTGCCGTATTCTGGGTAAATGACTATCCAGTCTGATGCATCGGGCGTGGCAGGGGTGACGGGATAGATCGTATTCCCCTCTCCATAGTTGTTATGGGCCACACCGCCATTGAACGAACATAATTGAGTCCATGTACCATCACTGCAGTCTATTTTTTGTATGGCGCTGGCACCCACCTGATTACTACTTGATGCCTGACTGAGAAAATACAGATTGTTATTTATCTGGTCATACCAATACGCTCGCCCAAAATAATCCGCATCTTGCGTGGGCTTGTCAGTATTCATATCCAATTGCCACACCACCGTGCCTTGTCCGGTGCCTCGCGTGATTTTTTGGCCTGTGCTACCCACATTCAGCATGATCGGCAATGTAATATGATCAATATCCGTGCCACTAAGAGGTGCTCTGCGTCCTGAGCCTTGGAGCCGACCTGCAAGCGAATTAGAGCACCCTAACGCACCCGGCTCTTTGAATGTCTGACTGGGCTTCGGTGGTTCTAACCCTAGTACACCACCGCCACCACTACCCAAAAAATCCGTAGCATCACTCATTACAAAAGTCTCCAATCACTATTGGCTGCGTTGTAGATCACACCACCTGCGTAGTAGTTGATACTGATGCTCATATCTTCAGCCAGCCCCATTATTTTTTTATCATTGCGCCCGAGCACCAGGTTATTGGTTTTACAACTGCCGACCACATCGGCAAAGCGCACAATCTCTCTATCCCCTGGATTTTCCGGTAACGTCAACGGCCAGGAAGCCGCTGAGGTACCCAAGCGCGTAAAGCGTTCATCCAGACCAACCAGCATTCGGACCGCACCGGCAGCACCGGTTAATAAGGCGGTATAACGATTAATCTATGCAGGTCAAGTTGCATTCACTGCTTGGTTCTAAGCACCTGCTGAAATACCTTGTTCTTATCTTTGGTGATTGCTTCAGTGGCAGCCAGGCGTGTTTTACTCGGATTAGTATCAAAGCCAGGCGTGATACCCTCGGGCACCTGCAATACCTCGCCGGACCGTTTATTAGTCCATTCCTTATTATTGATCGGTGGGCGCTGGGTATTGATCTGCAGGCTACTCTGTTCACGCCGCCCGGTCAGCCTGCCCTGCTGGTCGCGGATCGCTGGTGCGCTAGGGTCCGGTATGCCGGATACTTTGAGTTTTTCAAATTGGTTTGCTGTCAGTGATCGCAGCCCACATTTGCAGCCATAGCCATTAATGGGAGTATGAGTATCCCACCAGGGATCATCCACCGGCAGCACGGTGCCGTGCCAAGCAAGATGCTGGTCGCGGTGATCTTTGGATGGTCCCACCACATACATGATATAGGGGCGGGTTATCGCCACCGCCTGCACGCTCTTTATTGTTGACTAATTCGGTCGCGGCTTTTTCGTCACTGACCGAAACCACTAACACGTTGGGGCGAATGGCCAGGGGACGATCACCGTCTGCTTTAAAAGCACGCATGGCCTGGTAGGCTGCCCACAGGTTGTCGTAGGTGAGATCATCTTTAACACCAAAGGCCAGCTGCCAAAGTCCATAACCCGCGTTGTCGCGACAATACGACCGTAACCAAACAGTGGGTTACGCTTCTTCATTTCGATAACAAGCTCGATGAGTGCTTGATCTTGTGGTTTACGCCCTGGTTTTTTCTTCGTTTTATTCGAGTAGAGTATGCTGTATTTTCGTTTCACTAATGCTTTGTGAAAGCGAAGAATAGTGGCTGGCTTCATAATGACGGCTAGTTTTTGAAGTCGATTTTCGCTGACAAAAAATGCCAGAAACCCAAACAGGAACCGATCAGATGTGGTGAGTGGAGGTGACCGTTTCTTGCTGCGATTCATCACGATGAGCTGTTGCTTCATTGCCATCGTTTCAGCCATCACAACTTTTGTGCCACTTGGCTTGGACAGCTTGATAAGTGTTAGAGCCTGCCCCGCGAAGTGTATTGGGTACAATGAAGTGAATGAGCAATTCTATTTTCTCTCTCATGAAGTGATTCTACTAAACCTGATTTTAAAAACAAGCCAGACTAAACCGTTGTCTTTGAGGTATAGGCATTTCGTTCACGATAATCATAGGCAGCCAAATTGAAGATGGCTAGCAATTGTGGAACGAGGTATGAATTTGGTCGGTTGTACGAGATGTGCGTTGGAATTTTGTCTATTTCTTGCTTGCAAAAGGTAACATATGAGGTACTATAAGTTATATGATTAAAATTCGCGAATACATTGATGCAAAAGGCAACAGTCCCTACGCTAAATGGTTTGATCGGCTGAATATGACGGCTGCGGTCAAGATGACCACAGCACTACATCGAATGGAGCAAGGCAACTTCTCTAATGTTAAGGGTGTAGGTGGTGGAGTCTTTGAATACAAGGTTGATTTTGGCCCTGGTTATCGTATTTACTTCGGCAAGGACGGAGACCGGCTTGTGATACTGCTCGCGGGTGGTACTAAAAAACGCCAGGACTTGGATATCTCGGTCGCAAAGAAACATTGGCAAGACTATAAACGCCGGAAACGGCAAGAGGTGTAATAATGGCCTTGACTAAAGATTTTAAAGAAACCATTCAGTTGCGTGCACAACGTGACTTTGCCTTCCGTAAAGCCCTTCTAAAAGAAGGAGTGGAATGCCTACTTGCGGGTGACGTTGATACTGGTAAAGCAGTGCTGCGAGATTATATCAATGCCACGATTGGATTTGAGGAGTTATCGGC
>PIVM01000752.1 GCA_003353945.1 Gammaproteobacteria bacterium | reverse complement strand
GTACTTCGATCAAAGAGCCTCGAGTTGTAAACTATCCCACCCTTCATACCATCTTTCCGCAGTAGCTCAGAGTCAGCAACACGTAATAGAGTCAAAGTGAGATCCAAATTCTCTAAAGGCAGCTGGCCTTCCATCACTTTTTCTACTGGGACATTGTCACCATTGTTCAGCTCTTCGGCTTGCCACATAGACTCAAGTTTCAAACCACTCAAAAACTCAACATCAGAAGAGCTTATTTGCTTGAGACCGTCACTGAAAAGGTCTTCAAAATCCTTCAGGTTGAGCATAACCTGTGGGAAGTTGGTAGGGTAGAAATATCACAATCAGCAAAGCCACTAACAAAAATTGACAAAATAAAGTGCTTTACTTGGTAGATGGGATTGCAGTTTGCAATGCGTGGCACATGAAGGCGTTGTACAATACGGCTAAAGGGAACTTTAGCAAATTGTAATGCATCAGTCACAACAAGTTGTTGCCGTTTTAGCAGAGTGGAGAAACTCGGGTGCCCTTTGAGATCCCCTCGTATTGCTAGCGTTTCCATGATGCAGCCCACCATTTCATGCAGCAGAACATCGTCTCGGCCTGCATTGGGTGTTCCCACCACCAAATCCGTTACGTTTCCTGCAAGGCGGCACAACATTAGCTGGAAAGCTGCCATGAGCCCCACAAACATCGTAGAGTGGTGCTGAGCACAGAGGTCCGTAAGTGCAGCTATCAGCTTTCCGGGTAGGAAAACAGGTAAACAAGAACCCTCACGGCCACTAGATGTTTCAGAACGCGGTCGGTCAAACGGGAGGTTCAGTGGCGCTGGCACGTTAGCCAGCTGCATCGTCCAATACTCCAGCTGCTGCTCTAATTGGCCCCCCATCTCAAGGTACTGCCACTGCCACACAGCATAGTCTGCATACTCTACAGGTAGATGTGGCAACCCTATTGGCT
>PIVM01000751.1 GCA_003353945.1 Gammaproteobacteria bacterium | reverse complement strand
AAATGAAGCCTTGCATTTTAAAACTCTACTTAGCTCGGATTTTTTTTAGACACGGATTTAACTCAGAAGAAACAGTTGTAATCCGATAAAAATCATATCAATTAATAGCTCAGATTGTAAACTTTCTATTTCTATATATAAAAAAATTCTATCATGTCGACCTCGTGCAAAAAAAATCATAAACATATCTTACAAAAAAAGTCCAGCCAAAACACATGCAAACTAAACACAAGATAAATCCTATGCAAAAATAGTGGTTACAATACATACAAAAAACACTGCATAAACAAAACATGATTTTCATCTCAAGTATGATGATTTTTCATCTATTTTTTCATCTCTAGTCTGATGATTTTTCATCTCCAGTATGATGAAAAAAAGAGATGAAAAATCATCATTCTTGAGATGAAAATCATCAAGAAAAAAAGCGTTGCATGTTTTTTTTTATGCAATGTTTTTTGTATGTATTTTTGCATAGGATTTATCTTGTTTTTAGTTTGCATGTGTTTTGGCTGGACTTTTTGTGAAGATATGTTTATGTTTTTTGTGAAGAAAAAGAGATGAAAAAAAGAGATGAAAAAAGAGATGATAAGATGATTGTGTTGTTTGTAGTGTTTGTGATGTTGTTGGGTGATGGTAATGAGTTTCTTCCTTTTCTTGAATGATCCACCAATAGTTCTGTATATTATAAACAAACAAAACACGCTCAACGAAAAAGTGTCGGTATGTAATTATTACACAGAAATTTTTTTATAGAAAACATTAAGAGTATAGGATCGTTTTATGATATGATATTCTTATAATTATGATACCGGTGTTCTTATGATTTTTGTATGATATTTATGGCTAAGATAATAATATAATGCTTATGATATTCTTATGATATTCTTATGATATTCTTATGATATTCTTATGACTACTAGTAGTTAAAAAAAAAAAAA
>PIVM01000020.1 GCA_003353945.1 Gammaproteobacteria bacterium | reverse complement strand
GCAGCAGGTGCGTACCCTGATGGAAAATTGATTTGATGGGTTTCTTCCACCCCCACGCTTGGGCCAATATGTTAAAGTGCGAAAAGGTAGCATCAATTCAATGAGACGCTGCACTAGCTGTTTCGTCAGCTGAATTAGTAATTAGTACAGGCAATCTCTGGAATGTAAATCAACATCTATACTTAAATATGAAGGAAGAATATGCCAGTTTGGCAGGGGGCTGTAACAGCCTTCGATAATCCTAGAAAACTCAGTTGAATCGTAACGAGAGGGACTAAGGTGCTGAAGATAGAAGTTTTTCCTGAAATTTTGGGCGAAAGCAGTATCACCCATACGGTGAGCGGATGGCCGCCCCGATCAAAATTTCAGAAAAAACTCCTAGATTTAGTGCCTTAGAACCTCGCAGTAGGTTCAACTGAGTTTTCTGGGATAATGCCTATAGTCCTGGCGTGAAGTGGTTTAGCACATTAGCCTCTATCGAAGGAGTGGTAGATGGGGCATCGAAAAATCGTCTTATCTACTGTCTGTCTAATACTGTTGCTAGTTATTGTTATGGCAACGGGGATGATCTATGTAGTTGAGTTTCGCACCAAAAACAAATACCCAGAGGGTTATGTTCTAAGTGCACCTCCTGAAAGCTTGATGAAAATAGTTATTCCTCCTTATTCCGGAGTGCACCCTCGATTTAAACAACGCCACGAGGATCACTATTCTTATCCCATTAAAATTGGTGATGTAGGGCCTGTGAAAGCTTTAATTCCAGGTGATCTTCAGTACCCGTTTATATGTGGTATTGATCGCTCTAAATTGGGTCAACCCTTGGTGGATAATCAGCAGGGTTATGGCATACCGGTTTATCAAGAAAAGTCAAACAGAGAACTTTCAAAAACGATTGTGGGTTATAGCAAAGACTGTCTGATTCCAACCCAAGCAGCGTATTATTATAACCGCAAAGGAACAAACAGATTCTACCCTCTAGCGAAAGCTAAGAACGATATCGAAACCATTATCGTAAACGGCAAAGAAATGGAATTTGTGGTGCGACTCGAGCTTGGCACTATCAATCGTTTTCTATACGCCATTGCAGTGCTTCGAGGTGAAAACGAAACTCTCGGTGAGCCGAATGGTGCACATTGGAATAAACGTCTGATTTACCAATTTCGTGGTGGAGTAGGCGTTGGTCGGAAGCAAGGTCATGTAAGAAATACGGGTGTGTTGAAAAGGCGTCACCGGCAACTGGCTGAGGGTTATGCTGTGGTTTTTTCCACTGCTAATCAAACCTCCAATCACTATAATATCTGGTTAGCCGAAGATACCGCATTACGAGTTAAACGTCAGTTTACGAGCTTGTATGGTGAGCCTGATTACACGGTAGGAATTGGTGGCTCTGGTGGGGGCGTTCAGCAATATCTTTTCGGGCAAAACAATCCGCGACTGCTGAATGCAATAATACCGCTGTATTCTTTCCCTGATATGATTTCACAAACGATTAATGTGTTGGATTGTGAATTGCTTGAATACTACTTTGATATGACGGATAGACAAAATCCTCGCTGGTTAGATTGGACAAATCGATCGTATATTGAAGGATTTAATGCGACCATCGGGGAGTACACTGAATTGTCCATCGTTCAAAAAATATTTTCTTTATGGCAGCATGGTCACCTATTTGATTGGCACCCGGGTCAGACCGAATGCATTGCCAGTTGGCGACCGTTAAGTAGTCTGGTTCACAATCCCAACTACCATCACTACGAGCGTTATTTTTTGCCAAAACTGTTTGAGGCTGTTTCATGGACGCACTGGGCTGATCTGAAATACATATACGGTACTGATAAGCACGGTATTCCTTTGCATACCTGGGATAACGTTGGAGTCCAATATGGGCTCAATGCACTAAAAGATGGATTGATTTCTATTGACGAGTTTATCCGTCTTAATGCCAAAGTAGGTAGCTGGAAACCTCTTCAAGATATGCAGCCTGAGCGCTTTTGGATTTTCGGTGGTCATTATTTTCCTATTGACTTTTCGGTGTGGGGTGAGCAGAACATGCGATTGGCAGCTGGATCTGATAAGCGTGTCGCACCACGAAATACTGCGAGTCTCCAGGCGATAGAGGCTGCCTATCGTAGTGGCATGGTGTTTATCGGTGAGATCGATATCCCAATTATTGATATCCGCCATTATTTAGAGGATGAGCTCGATATGCATCATACGGTAGCGTCGTTTTCGTCACGACAACGAATTATTGACGCCAAAGGTCATGCAAATCAACAGATAATTTGGATGACAGAGTATCCCTATCTTCCCATTGATTTGGCGCTAAAAGCTATTGATCAATGGATTCAAAATCTTCGTGACAATGTTGATCTAAGCGTTGAAGAGGCAAAACCTGCGGGTTTGCACGATTCATGTTTTCGCATTGATGGCAGTTTGATCGCGAGCGGAAAATCGGTTTGGGATGGCGCTTGGAATCATGCTGAAAAAGGGGGTGATTGCCAAAAGCATTTTCCGAGTTACAGTACACCACGGCAGCTTGCCGGCGGTGGTGTCAAAGACGATATATTTAAATGTGCCTTGCAGTCTATAGATGGGGCTATAGAGTCAGGCGTGTATGGCGATGTTGACATCAGACCCTATCAAAAGCGGCTTGAGCGTTTATTCCCTTCAGGGGTGTGCGATTATCGCTTACCGGATCTGGGTCGTCCCAGTGATTTCTGGGGTGCCCCTGTTTCTGCTGAATAGTGTAGTAAACGTGTAGTGTGCTAATTACTAATTTAGGCGACTAAACAGCAGGTTAGCGAAACTTGTTGTTTTATCATCAGCTCTAGAGGTTACGCCCGCTCGAGGCTACAGCGATTTTTGTCTCATTTCGAGGGAGTTCCGGTTAAGGGCTGCGGAAATAATGCATTTTCCGCAGCCCTTAACCCGCATAGTGATTCTATGTGGCTAAATTTGCCCTATGCTAAGCTGGGTTCCACTTATCGTCTCTGATTCCTTGACTTAAATAACCCTGTATTCCAGTTGGATATTCTATTTACTTTGGCCTCATGTCTATGTAAGATTCGGAGAAATACAATGATAATTAAACATATTTCGAGTCTTGTAGTACCATATTCTGGGTACGAATCCTAAACCAAACCCTTGGGGGGGAGACCTCATTAACAATTTACTCTCTATAATTTTTGTATCTTTGCTTGCGTTGGTTATTGCCTGCAACCCTACTAGTGTTCCTGAACAGCAGCAAGAAGAGCCCTCAGCCCATCAACAGCCCTCAGCCCATAGACAGCCCATAGAACAGGCTGCTCAACGTGCAGTGTTGGTTACCGGTGCAAGTTCTGGTATTGGGAGAAAAGTGACGGAATTACTCGCTTCTAAAGGTTTTTTTGTCTATGCGGGTGCCCGAAAAGCAAAAGATTTAGCGGCGCTTGATTCTATTGATAATGTGCAATCTATTCGTTTGGATGTCACGATTCCAGCAGAGATTGAAGCTGCTGTTGATGTTATTCGGTCCGCTGGGCGAGGCTTGTACGGATTGGTCAATAATGCGGGTGTTACCGTCATCGCTCCCCTTATTGAAGTGCCGGAAAAAGAGTTCAACTTCCAGATGGACGTTAATGTCTATGGACCGTACCGTGTAACGAAAGCATTTGCCCCTCTTATTATTGAGAGCAAAGGTCGAATTACAACGACGGGTTCAGCATCAGGGTTCACAACGTGGGGGCTTGGTGGCCCCTACGCAATGAGCAAGCATGCGATTGAGGCGTTTACTGATGTACTTGCTCTTGAGATGGAACCCTTTGGAGTGAAAGTGAGTGTGATCGAACCGGGTAATTACCGTACTAGTCTCACCTCAAATATGCGCCAGCGTCTTGAAGAGCGCGGTTATCTCTCCGAAAACTCCTTGTATAAAGATCAGGTAGAAAAGCTTCTTGACATGAGTAAAAGTACGATGGTAAATCGCGTCTATCTGAAGGAGCCGGATGCTGTTGCTGAGGCGTTCTTCCACGCGCTTTCTGATAAGAATCCCAAACGTCGTTATTTGGTTGCTCCCTATCAGCATGAGGCTGCTGCTATCGTTAAGTCGGCCATTCTGCGTCTCATTCAGATAAATGAGGATCAGCCGCATTCTTATACCAGGGATGAGTTGATAACAATGCTTGATGAAGTTCTAGCTGGAAGTAAAGAATAATAGATATTAGAGCGAATCAAGATGTTGGTCTTCTGAGTGAAGGCCAGTTTGATGGCATTGCACGAGCAGAGATGTTTGAAACTTAGCTATCGGATGTCATGTCTGCACAGTCTCGGTCATATCGATAAGCTGAGAGAAGATGGTTTTTGGAGTAAAAAGTGAGTAGTAGTTCTGGCGGGAAATTCGCTAAATTTCTCAGATTGACCTTAAAAATTGAACCTAACGAAATCAAAGCAACTTTTGCTTCTTTTGCGCTTGTTCTGATATTGATGGCAGCTTATTACATTCTTAGGCCTGTGCGAGATGCTATGGCAAGTGATTGGACGGATGTAGAGGTTAGCTTGCTGTGGACTATCAACTTCTTTTTTAGCTTTGCAGTCATTGCAATATATGGTTTCTTTGTCTCACGGTTTTCCATTAACAAACTAGTGCCAGGAGTCTACGTTTTTTTTGCCCTCTCGTTTGTGATTTTTTATGTTTTTTCAAAGCAAATAAGTGATATTCAACTTGTTGATAAGGCTTTTTATATATGGGTAAGTGTATTTAGCTTATTTCCGATATCGGTTTTTTGGAGTTTTATGGCCGATCTCTATACAAAAGAACAATCCAGACGGCTGTTTGGCATTATTACAACGGGAGCGAGTGTAGGTGCTATTGCCGGGCCGACGATTCCGCTCCTTGTTTCAGGAATTGGTACCTATAACCTGATGTTGCTAGCCTGTATGGTGCTGGTCTGCACTTTACCCATTATTATCTATTTGCAGAAAGTTAAAATAACGCAACTCAATAACATTAATCAATCGGCTGATATGCAGTCTTTGGGGGGGAGTTCTTTAGCCAGTTATAAATTGTTGCTTAGTAATCCATTCCTTTTAGGCATTGCGTTATTTTTATTTCTGTACACCGGGATAGGTTCATTTGTCTATCTTGAACTTAAAAATCTCATGGCAGAATACAGCAGGGAGCAACGCACGGAAATTTGGGCTTTAATGGATTTAGCAACAAATACGCTGACTATTCTGGCGGGTTTTTTCATTACATCTCGTTTGACAACTCGCTTTGGGCTTGGTTTAACCCTGGCATTAATACCCATAATTATTACAGGTGGACTGTTGTCGGTGGCGATGGCTCCTTTGTTACTCGTGACTGTGGTGCTGCAGATTTTTCGAAGAAGTGGCAACTACGCGATCACCCGTCCAGCGAGAGAGATGCTGTTTACGCATGTTGACAAAGAAGCTCGATTTAAAACCAAACCAGTTATTGATGTTGTGGTTTATCGTGGAGGTGATTTGTTTTGGGGCTGGGGATTTGCCGGTCTAACTCAGGGTATAGGATTGGGTATGTCAGGTGTGGCGGTTGTGGGGGCTGTTATTTGTGCAATGTGGGCGGCCGTGGGTCTTGTTCTGGGCAAAGTGTTTGATCAGAATAGGAAGGCTGATGCAGATTCCCGGACAGGCTCCTAGGGCCTTGGAAAGCAAAGATTGTCCCAGGATTGGGGAGGATTAGCGGCTAACGGCTAGAAAATGAGGTCCGGGTATAGTGTGATCTTTATCATTTCTCCCCAACATTCTCATTATTTGTTTCATTAAGAGTTAATAAGAAAAAATGTACCAATCGCTTGTCGGACTTGTACCAGGAAAACCACAAGAGAGGCGAGCCTTATTTTTATCCTTTGTCTATTTCTTTTGCTTATTATGCGGCTACTACTTGCTGCGCCCTATCCGCGATGAAATGGCAGTGCGAGTGGGTGTGCAAGACCTTCATATTCTTATTTGGTTAACATTTATTGGAATGCTACTTACCGTCCCTCTTTTTGGTTGGGCAATGTCACGTTTTTCACATGCCAATTTGATTCCTGCTATTTACGGTTTCTTTATTCTCAATTTGTTATTTTATTTTTCCGTCTATTATTTCGACCATTTACTAGACCTTAGCGCGATAATGCAGAAACTGTTAGCGATGAGTTTTTTTGTCTGGACTGGAATATATAGTCTGTTTGTCGTGTCCGTTTTTTGGAGTTTTATGGCCGATATTTATGATAGCGCCAGTGCGCAACGCTTATTCGGATTTATCTCTGCCGGGGGCACTGCGGGGTCATTGTTTGGTTCGTTGATCACGCGAGTCATTACTGGCCAATTAAGCAGTGATGGCAGTGAGGCCGTATCATTGCTTATTTTGTTATGCGCATGTTTACTTGGTGTTGCAACGGTTTGTGTTTTCAAACTTAGTCGGTGGCGTGAAAAAAACAAGGCAGAATATGATAGTGCAATTGTTGAAAATGTGCGCCCCAAAGCGAGCATGTGGGCTGCTATTCCTATGTTGGTTCGATCTCCCTATTTATTAGGGATTTCCATGCTCGTGTTTTTATATGCAATGCTATCAACATTTCTATATTTTATGCAGATAGATATTGTTAAGTCGAGTGTCGAAAGCTCGCAACAGAGAATTGCTCTGTTTGCATCAATCGATCTTATTGTTAATAGTTTAACCATTGTCTTACAGCTTTTTGTTACCGCGCGGATCGTGAAAAAAATTGGCTTGGCCTATAGTTTGATTATCACGCCTTTGATATTGCTAATAGGCTTTATGGTTGTCAGTTTTTTTGCTGATGCTGAAGGACTAATTAACCAGTTCGTTTACGGGTTTACTATTATTGGAGGAATACAGTTACCCTTCTTAATTGTGTTGTTGCTAGCAATTCAGGTTATAAGAAGAGTTGGCCAGTATGCGATTAATCGTCCGGCAAGGGAAATGTTGTATACCGTAGTGAGTACTGATGAGAAGTATAGAGTGAAGAATTTAATTGATACTATTGTTTATCGGGGAGGGGATGCGATATCTGGGCAGGTATACGCAGAATTAGCGTATGGGATTGGCCTGAAAATATCTGCTATTGCCTGGATTGCCGTGCCCGTAAGTGGAGTTTGGGCATTAGTATCATTTGTATTGGGAAAGTGGCACAGCCGTAAGAGTATGTTGACGAGTGACATGGAAATAAATCGAGTTTAGCTCATTATCATCTGAGTGCTAGTTTTTAATTCATCATATTTGGCTAAGAAATGCTCGCGACAGTTGAGTGTTTTATCAGCAGGTAGATTAAGCAGCTTGGCTAAAATCATAAAAGGGTAGGTGTCGAGTTCACCGCTGAGTTGCAATTGCACCGACATATCCCCTACTAGCCTGATCAACAGCGATGAACGCCAGTGTTCGCCACTGGAACGGTTACTTGATAAGGGCCGTATGACCTTGGTGATACGACTTGGCAATCCCCAATGTGTAAGCAGCAAGGCACTGGTATAAAATTGGTCGATACCGGCTTCTGCTTTGATTTCTTCAGCCAATGAATGGCATGTGAATTGTTTAAAGGAGTAATTTTTTAAGATTTTGGAAATTGTCTGTGGTTGAGTATGTATTAGAAATAGGAGGCCGATACTTTTCAGTAGACCACAAAGGTAGAGTTCATTTACTGAGATGCCATCATTAAAATCCGTTGCCTTGGCAATTAGAGATACGAGTTCAGCATTGGTAAATGCATCTAACCAATAATCTTTTGTGGTGAATCCAGCGCAGTTAGTGTCCTTAAAACACTCGTTGCTGAGTATTGCTATCGCTATGTTTCTGACTAAATCAACGCCAAATACTCGAGTAATGGCGTCTTCAATCGAGTGGATCTTGAATGCACCGTAAAAAGCAGTATTGGCCAAACCGATGATTTTTGCCGTGAGTATTGGATCGCGCTGTAGGGTCTTTGCCAATTGACTGATATCATAATCATCGCTATTAATCATATTAATGACTTCAAGGCCGGCATTGGATATCGCTGGCAGGTTATGTAGATCAATCAGATCAAATTGATGTGGCAATACACTCACAAGTTGTGATTGGTTACGGAATTGTGCGGGTGTTATGCCCGTCCATTTTTTAAAGGCTTTTTCAAAGGCTGAGCGATCAGAAAAATTAAGGTCGTAGGCAATTTCGTATATATCCTGGTTATCAGAGAGACTCTGTATTGCTCGTTGTTTTTTATAGTGATAGAAAACATCCCGATAGCATGTGCCCAACTCTTTTAATTGCCGATTAAGCGTGCGTTCACTGGTGTGTAGTGCATAGGCCGCCTTTATTGCTGACAAGTCTCGAAGGTTCGTCGAGGAAGAAAACAACTCGGTTATTTTGTCCAATATTGACTTTTGTTCTGTAGCTCGTTTAAGGAGTTGCTCTATTTCAGTGCTCAGCAGAGTTAATAAACGTGGATTTGATCCCGGAAGAGGTTTATCAAGCCATTGAGTATCAAAACGCAGCTGAGGCGATTGATAACTAAGATCATTGCTTTTGGGGTTGCGAAACTGAATGGTTGTCTTCAATTTCTGTTCAATAAAAGACATTGACAAATGTCGGTCATGTGGAAGGCGGATGGAAAGTGGGTGGCAGTTTAATCCGCATAGTTGCCTGAACATTTGGCATAAGGACAATAGATAATAATCTTCGAGTAATACCTTGCAAGCTGTGTTCTGTTCATCAACTTTGATGGTGACTATCAGCTTGTCCGCATTGCGCTGGAAGGAAAAAGGCAGAGGAGACGTGATAATCGGGTCGTAGTAATGGGCGAATAGGTTGATTGCTTCATGCAGTGTAGAGCAAGCCAGTATAAGGTGTCCGAGCGTTCCCAGATGTGTAATTTGATGTCCAAAGCCCAGGCGCAGCCCGATGTCTGTAATGCCTTTTTCCTGGCTGAGGAAAAGCAGTAATTGATTTAATTGTTGTTGAGTAATGTGATGATGGGATTGAATAGGCTCGGGAAGCAGAAACTGCTCGCGAATGTTGACAATTGCCTGAGGGTGATCAGCCAGTGCGTCATAAAGGCTGCCAATTAATTGTAATGGGATTTGCTTGACGCTCATTGGATACACATCCGCATCTCAAATGAAAAGACTCTATCATGGATAATTATAGCCTCAAGATTACTTGGTCATAAAAAATAACTTTCACAGTGTTAATGCACTTTTACATGGAGGTCAGTAGAGTGTGGCGAGATTGAGTAGTTGAGCGCTTAGCGTAAGCTGTTTTTCTTTCAATGCCTTCAGGTTCACTATGATACTAACGCGGTCTGTCTGTTCATTAAAGGACATGTTAACAATGCCGCCTTGTGACAGGAATTGATCGTTGCTGCCGACCAGTAGAGTGGATAGGGTTGTCGGCCCGTTGACTGTAGAATGAAGTTCCTCGTTTTTTGCTATATAGATTAGATGGAAAGGTTGGCCGTTGGAAGAAAGATAATCCGTGTTATTGGCAGTGATCTGTTCAACAGCAATGGGTCTGTTTTTGATTGAATAGCGATTTAGACTATCAGTTAGTATCGAGGTGACTGCGTCTGTACCTCGCAGTCCCACACGAATGGCGGTGTTGTTATTGGGTAAACTTGATTCATCCCAATTTGTAAATTTCATGATGTTGTAGATATATGCAGCTTTAATTTTTGCTAGATTGCTCGTATACACTGAGGGTTGATGGTTTTCGGCCCAAACGACAGTGGATAGCAATGTCAATGTGCTTAATATTGTAGTCACCATCATCCTTGGCATCTGCGGTATCCAAACAAAATATTTTTTGAATGCCATTATCTTAATAATATCCTCTCGTTATATATAATAAACGCTGTTATATCTGTTTACTATTATTACTATAGAGTGACTGACGTGAGTAGGTAGGATATAAGGCGCCAATCGTATGTTATTTACCGCAATTCATGGACAGCCGCCTTGTCAATTGCTTGAGCTGGTGTGAGGGAGCTAAGATAAAGAGGATTAGTAAAACTCATTCAGCAGACCGATAAATGTTCTGGCCGCATTGGATAAACTGCGGTCAGTGTGGTGGATGTAGCCCAGACGACGATTAAGATTGATACCGTCGAGTGCAATTTTCTGCAGTGAGTTATCCAACATGGTATTGGGTAATACACTCCAACCAAGGCCAATGCTCACCATCATTTTAATGGTTTCCAGGTAATTGGTTATCAGCAGCAGTTCGAGCTTTAGAGATTTTTCGATAAACACTTGGCTAATCAGCTGGCCGGTATAAGTATTCTGGCCTGGCATAATTGCCGGGTGTTTGCTTAGGGAGCTTGGGTTAATTGGGGTTTGTTTCAGCAATGGATGATCGCATGCTACTACAAAAGAGAGTGGGTCGAGCCATATCTCCCTAGCGGTGAGTTTGGCATTGATCTTGGGTGCCAGGGTAACCACTGCCAGTTCAAGTTGCCCATGCAGTACCTGCTCATGGGCTGTTTCAGAATCAGTGAATTTGATATCAAGAGATACATCGGGGTAGTGCTGGGAATATTGTTTGAGTACTGGCGGCAGACGATGAAGACCGATATGGTGGCTGATCGCGATACTGAGTTTACCACTAACTTCACCGCTAAGATCGCGTATTTCCCGTTTACTGTCTTCAATTTCGCGAATAATGCGCTGAGCTCGAGGCAATAGCTTGGCGCCAGATTCGGTCAGCGAGATATTTCGGCCTATCCGATCAAACAGCTTATTGCCGAGTTCGTTTTCAAGTGTGGCGATACGTTTACTAATGGCTGGTTGTGTGACGTACAGTTGTTCGGCAGCCAGCGAAAAGGAACCGATTTCTGCAATCGTGATAAAGCTTCTAAGCGCTTCAGTGTCCATCGTGAAGTAAACCTTATGAGATTCTATATGGTTATCCAAACCATAAAAAATATGAATTTGTTTTATTTTATATTCGGTTTTAAAATTATTCCACCTCAATAGTTCTCGAATAATGACGTTAAGTGGTGATGGTGATGGCGGGTAAGACTCTGTATGACAAATTATGGGAATCCCATTTGGTAAAAGAGCGTGATGATGGCACAGCATTGATCTATATTGATCGTCAATTATTGCATGAAGTCACATCTCCGCAGGCATTTGAAGGTTTGCGTTTAACAGGGCGTAAGCCATGGCGTATTAACGCCAATCTGGCGACGCCTGACCATAACGTGCCAACCACCAAGAAAGAGCGCGAAATGGGCATTGAAGGCATCGTAGATCCAGTGTCAAAAATACAAGTGGTCACTTTGGATGAGAACTGCAAGGAATTCGGCCTTGCGGAATTTGCGATGGGCGATCAGCGTCAGGGTGTGGTGCATGTGGTCGGCCCCGAGCAGGGCGCGACTTTACCTGGTATGACGGTGGTTTGCGGTGATTCTCATACGTCTACCCATGGTGCTTTGGGTGCATTGGCTCATGGCATTGGTACTTCTGAAGTTGAGCATGTATTGGTCACTCAATGCTTGATTCAGCGCAAAATGAAAAACATGCTGATTCGTGTCAATGGGCGTTTGCAGAAAGGCGTGACAGCCAAAGATGTGGTATTGGCCATTATTGGAAGAATTGGGACCGCAGGTGGCACCGGTTATGCCGTGGAATTTGGTGGCCAGGTAATAGAGGAAATGTCTCTGGAAGGACGCATGACCGTTTGCAATATGGCGATTGAAGCGGGAGCGCGAGCGGGTATGGTTGCCGTTGATCAGACTACGATTGATTATGTGAAAGGCCGGGCCTTTGCTCCCAGTGGGGATCATTGGGAAAAGGCCGTCGCGGTATGGCAGACTTTGCATAGCGACGACGATGCTGTCTTTGATAAAGTGATCGAATTCCAAGGTGAAGAGATTCAACCCCAAGTTAGTTGGGGAACCTCACCGGAAATGGTGCTGGCGATTGATGACTGTGTGCCAGATCCTGCTAAGGAGGTTGACGCAACCCGGCGTGGCTCAATTGAAAGGGCTCTTGAGTATATGGGTTTGACTGCTGGCCAGCGCATACAGGATATTCAGCTGGATCAGGTGTTTATCGGTTCATGTACCAACGGGCGAATTGAAGATCTTCGGGCAGCTGCTGATGTAGTCAAAGGCCGCAAAGTAGCTGATACGATCAAGCAGGCGATTGTCGTGCCAGGGTCTGGTTTAGTGAAGGAGCAGGCTGAGGCTGAAGGGCTGGATAAAATCTTTGTTGAGGCCGGTTTGCAGTGGCGTGAACCAGGGTGTTCCATGTGTCTGGCAATGAACGCGGATAAACTGGGGCAGGGCGAACATAGCGCATCGACTTCCAATCGGAATTTTGAGGGGCGTCAGGGTTTTGGTGGCAGGACGCATCTGGTCAGTCCGGTGATGGCAGCAGCCGCAGCAGTTTCCGGTCGTTTCGTCGATGTTCGTGAATTATTGGCATAAATCTGGGGGAATAACACCATGAAAAAGTTTACTGAAGTGTTGGGTAAAGTGGCCCCTATGGATCGGGTCAATGTGGACACTGATATGATTATCCCAAAGCAGTTTCTCAAGTCGATCAAGAGGAGTGGTTTTGGCCCCAATCTGTTTGATGAACTGCGTTATTTGGATATGGGTGAACCGGATAAGGATTGCAGTGGTCGTCCGCTAAATGAAGAATTCATGTTGAACAAGCCACGCTACCAGGGCTCAAGCATTTTGTTGGCAAAACAGAATTTTGGTTGTGGTTCCAGCCGGGAGCATGCACCCTGGGCGCTGGAAGATTATGGTTTTCAAGTATTACTTGCTCCTAGTTTTGCCGATATATTCTTTAACAATTGCTTTAAAAATGGAATATTACCTATTGTTTTAGAAGAAAATATTATTGACGAGTTGTTTGCTGAAGTTGAGGCGGAGGAAGGGTATCAGTTAACGGTGGATTTGCAGAACCAAGAGATTCGTAAACCCGATGGCGGTGTGATCCCGTTTGACGTGGATGCCTTCCGCAAACACTGTTTGCTCAATGGCCTGGATGATATAGGGTTGACCTTGCAGGAGGCCGAGACGATCAAGGCATTTGAGGCTCAGTGGCAGCAGAAATCACCCTGGTTGTTTAATACGATTCAATAGCGGTATGGTCATCTAGCCCTCTCCCAAAAGGAGAGGGGGCGAATGGCGTACTTTGCGAGAGACAAAATTAGCGAGAGACAAAATTAGCGAGAGACAAAAAAATGAAAAAAGTTGGTTTTGTGGGTTGGCGTGGCATGGTCGGTTCTGTACTGATGCAACGCATGTTGGCAGAAGACGATTTTAAGGATATCGATCCCTTATTTTTCACCACCTCCAATGTTGGCGGGCAGGGACCTGTGGTGGGCAAGGATATTCCACCGTTACAAGATGCGATGTCCATCGACGCGTTAAAGCCAATGGATATCATCGTATCCTGTCAGGGGGGCGATTACACAAAAGCAGTTTTCAGCCAGTTAAGGCAGACTGGCTGGGACGGCTACTGGATTGATGCGGCCTCTTCACTGCGGATGGAGGATGATGCTCTGATTGTGCTTGATCCGGTCAATCTGGACGTGATTAAGCAGGGATTGTCGCAGGGCGTGAAAAACTATATTGGCGGCAACTGTACCGTGAGTCTCATGCTGATGGCAATGGGCGGTTTGTTCAATGCCGGTTTGGTGGAATGGGTGTCGGTGATGACCTACCAGGCAGCCAGCGGGGCCGGTGCAAAGAATATGCGTGAGCTGATTCATCAGATGGGCGTTATCAACGCGTCTGTTGCCGATGAATTGGCCGACCCGGCCAGTGCGATCCTGGAGATTGATCGCAAAGTCGCTGAGACCATGCGTGATAGTTCCTTTCCTGTTGAACAGTTTGGTGCGCCATTGGCCGGTAGCCTGCTGCCCTGGATTGATCGACAGTTGGAAAACGGTCAAAGCCGCGAGGAATGGAAAGGTCAGGCTGAAACCAACAAATTGCTAGGGCGCAGTGATAATGCGGTTCCTGTTGATGGTAGCTGTGTGCGTATCGGCGCTATGCGCTGTCACAGTCAGGCGTTGACGGTGAAACTAACCCGTGATGTCCCCATGGCAGATATAGAAAACCTGCTTGGCGAAGCGAATGATTGGGTCAGAGTGATCCCCAATGAGCGAGAACGGACATTACAGGAATTAACGCCTACGGCCGTGACCGGTCAACTGCAAGTGCCAGTGGGGCGTTTGCGCAAAATGAATATGGGGCCGGAGTTCCTGTCTGCCTTCACCGTTGGTGATCAATTATTGTGGGGTGCGGCGGAGCCATTGCGACGTATGCTGCGTATTGTGTTGGAAAATTAAACAAGGTTCAGAATGACTAAAACATACGATATTGCCGTGGTTGGTGCCAGCAACTCCGTTGGAGAGGCCATCATTTCTTTGTTGGAGGAAAGAGCATTTCCATTAGGCACTTTATATCCGTTGGATAGCGAGGCGACGGTGGGTGACACTGTATTATTCAAAGGGAGACCCTTGCTGGTTACGAATCTGACGGAGTTTGATTTTAGTTTGGTACAGATTGCCTTATTCTCGACCAGAGACGAAATCGCAGCACGGTATTTGTCCAAGGCTGCAGAGGCTGGTTGTATCGTGATTGACGGTACAGCAAGCAGTTCTCTTGATGAAGCGGTGCCTATGGTGGTGCCGGAAGTCAATCCCGAACGAGTGGCTGACTATAAAGCGAGTAAAATCATTTCTCTACCCAGTCCTGCAAGTAGTGCATTACTGTTGGCGCTCAAGCCTGTTTATGATGCAGTGGGTATTGAACGAATCAATGTAGTGAGTCTTCAATCTGTCTCTGGCAGTGGTCAGCAGGCCGTAGAAGAATTGGCACAACAGACTGCTCGCTTGTTAAATGGGCAAAAAGTTGAAAAAAATATTTTTCCACACCAAATTGCCTTTAATGTATTTCCCCAAGTGGGTCAGTTTTGTGAAAACGGTGCGACAGAACAGGAGATGCTTCTGTCGTCAGAAATTCATAAAGTATTTGAAAATGATTGCATTAAGGTCAATGCGACATGCGTGCAACTGCCTGTTTTTTATGGCCATTCAATGGCCATTCATATCGAAACCCGCGAGCGCCTCGAAGTGAATGATGTGCGAAAGTTGATCAGAAAAACTGCGGGTATAAAGCTAATCGATAAACCCGAAAGTGCGAAATATCCTACTCCAGTAGATAATGGCGTAGGTAGTGATGAGGTGCTGGTAGGGCGTATTCGAGAAGACATTTCCCATCCTTTTGGTCTTAATCTGTGGATTGTGTCCGATAATGTGAGAAAAAGTTCGGCACTAAACAGTGTTCAGATTGCGGAACTCCTGATAAAAGACTATATATAATGGTTACTTAGAAAGGTTAATTGATCAGCATTTCTAAGAAAACACCGTAATTCAATATCCGGCTGAGCTGTAAAGGGTTTGATCTGTACTATTTCGATAGTGTCAGTGTCTTTCTGCGGCTGGTTTCTGACGATAGGATAGGTAGATGAATAGGGTTCGTCGTAAGCTTACGAGTGCAATTATTCTTGCAGGGGCAATGAATGCAGCGCATGTTAGTGCGTTAGGGTTAGGAGAACTCACGATGCATTCGGCGCTTAACCAGCCAATGGAAGCCGAAATCAAATTGCTCAATGTGGGTGATCTTGCGGATAATCAGATTCTGGTTGGATTAGCCAGCCGACAGGATTTTGAAAAATCCGGAGTTGAGCGGAATTTTTTTATAACCAACCTCAAATTTGAAGTGCAAGTTGATGGAAGAGGTAACGGTGTTATTAAAATTAAAACACACCGTTTAGTTAATGAACCCTATTTAAATTTTGTGGTTGAAGCCCGTTGGCCTGCAGGTAAATTATTGCGTGAATATACTGCGCTGATGGACCTGCCTATCTACACTGAAGGCGTCGATACGGCTGTAAACTTGGGTTCTGCTTCTCCTGAAGATATGAAGCAGGTAATGGCTAATCAAGAGGAGGCCAAGCAAGAGGAGCAACCGAAGAAGAGTGAGCCACCAGTCGCTACGAGTGCTGCGCTCGCTGAATCAATATCTAAAGAATCACCTGAATCACCTCGGGCTCCAGATATGAAGCCCACCGTACCCACAGCGAAAAAAACACCTACCACCCATTATCAGGGTGAAACCTATCGAATAAAACGCAATGACACCTTGTGGGCTGTCGCGCAAAAAGTGAAACCTTCGGAGCAAGTCTCGATTCAACAGACGATCGTTGCGCTGCAAAAGATTAATCCGGATGCCTTTATTCGTAACAATATCAATCTAGTGAAAGCGGGAAGTGTCTTGCGATTGCCCAGTGAGAGGCAAGTTCAGGATATCAATGTCCGCCAGGCTCTGCGAGATATCGCTGAGCAAAACGAGAAGTGGAAAAGTGGTATGGCGGATGTGCAGCTGGATGCCACTGCCAAGGGGGCAGCTCCAAAGAAACCAATTTTTACCCAAGAAGGTCGTCTTAAACTATCCAGTGCAAAGACCGGTCACGTGGCACAGGCAGACGCTGCTGCAGCTGGAGGCAAAGAGGCATTGCAAAGTGCATTGGCTGTCAGTCAGGAGAATCTGGACAAAGTCGAGAGGGAAAACGAAGAGCTGCTGGAGAAAAATACTCAACTGCAGGAACGGCTGGAAGACTTTGAACGGTTGATACAGCTAAAAGACGATCAACTGGCTGTTATGCAAAGCAAAGTGGGGCAGGACATTAAAGAACCTGTGCCTGCTGAAGAAGCAGTTATGGAAGATGCGGTGGTCAAAGAAACGCCTGAGATGCCGGGGCAGAAAGTACAAGAATCCATAACAACGCCTGAAAAACCGGCACCAGAACCTGCAGTAGTTGAACCAAAAGAGGAAAAACCTGATGCCGGATTGGTGACTCGTGCACCTGAGAAAAGCTTTGTTGAACGGATGCAGGAAAGTCCACTTTATCTAGGTGGAGCACTGCTCCTATTGATACTGGTTATTGCTGGCTTATTTATGAAACGCAGGGCTGCGAGTCAGGTTGAATCAGAAGTATTTCCACCGGACGATCTCGAAGACGTTTCGGATGAAGTTGAAGAAGGGGAGGCTTTGTCAGAGCAGGACGAGTATCAAGAAGTTGAGCAAGAATTGGAAGAGGAATACGAAGAAGAAGGTGATGAAGAAGCGGCACCTAGTTCGGAAGCGAAGTCAGAAACTGGCGATGCGATAGGAGAAGCAGATATTTATGTGGCATATGGTCGTTATCAGCACGCCATAGACCTGCTTAAAAATGCTATTAATTCTGAGCAAAATCGTACTGATTTGCGCGTTAAGATACTGGAAGTTTATCTCGAAGCAGGAGAGCAAGCGGGTTTTGCGGAGCAGTTTTCTGAGCTCCAAAATCTTGGCGATGAAGATGCCGTTGCCAAGGCAAAGGAAATGTTGTCAACCGTTGACGGTGCGGCGGATTGGCTAGAAGGTGTTGGCGTATCTTCTGAGCTTGATCAAGTAGAAGAACAGGCTGTGGTTGATGTGGAGTCAGAAGACGCCGTTACGACAGAAGAAATTGATCAGAAAGGTGTCAAGCTTGAGGACGAGTTAGATATTGAGTTTGATACAGAAGATCTCGATGATATGGAACTTGATCTGGGTGAGCTGGATCTTGAGGGTGGTGCGTCTGAAACACTCAAGGAGGAAACAGAAGAGGAGATCGGCTCAGCGGATATGGGTATTGATTACGATCTTGATGGAATCGATCTAGGAATCAAAAGCGATGCAGTAGATGCCGCAGAGGCAGAACAAGAAGAAACGCAGGAGGAAGAGTCCGAGGACGATTTCGAGCTAGATCTGGTAGAAGAGGAATCTCCGGAAGAGCTGCTGGAGTTTGAGTCAAGCCTGGAAGAAACTCTTGGTGATGATCTGGAAATTGATATTGATGAGGAAATGACGGCTGATGAGGCCAGGGAAGTTGAGGAGGAGGAGGAGGAAGTAGAGGTAGATCTGGAGAGTGCTGAGCTGGATCTTGGAGAGTTAGATGTTATTGAAGACGAAGCTCTAGACCAAGAATCGCTTGAAGATGAACTGGTACACACCGCAGATGATCTTAACGACCTTGAGTGTGAAACTGATCTGCAAGAAGACGTTGAAGCGGAAGCTGAAGTTGAAATTGAAGTCGAAGCCAGTGATGAGATTGATCTGGAAATAGGCGAAAGCTTCGATGCAGATGATCTGGATGCGGCTGCTGATGCCGAAATTGCTCAAGAAGCTGCAGCAAGCAGTACTAGTACTGAAGACGTGGACACGGATGATGAGTTTGAATTCCTCAGTGACACTGATGAAGTAGCGACGAAGCTGGATTTGGCTCGTGCCTACATTGAGATGGGCGATATTGATGGTGCCAAAGATATTCTGGATGAAGTTATACAAGAAGGTGAAGAAGAGCAAAAAGCAGAAGCCAATCAACTTCTGGCAAATATCGACTAATAAGTTGTCGCTTTCTTTTACCTGTCGAGATTCATGATGGCAGAGTACGAGATACATAGCTTTCAAGCCCAAACAATCACATCCAAACGAGTTGCAATAGCCGTTGAATACAACGGCTTTGCTTATTGTGGTTGGCAAAGGCAAAAGGACCCTGCAGTACCGACAGTTCAAGGATGCTTGGAAAGCGCCTTGTCATTTGTTGCTGACCATCCTGTGCGCCTGTATTGTGCTGGTCGTACGGATAGTGGTGTACACGCCAGCAACCAGATTGCTCATTTTGAAACCAGTGCTGGCCGCAGTGAAAAATCTTGGGTGTTGGGCGCCAATTCCAAGCTTCCACTGGATATAGCCTTGCGATGGGCAGTCGGTGTTGAGGACGATTTTCATGCCCGCTTTTCAGCTACTGCCAGAACCTATCGTTACTTGTTGGTTAGTCGGCCGGTAAAACCTGCTCTTGCGGGAACGCAGTTGACCTGGATAAAAAAACCGTTAAGTTGCCAACGAATGCATCAGGCTGCACAACAACTGTTGGGAAGACATGATTTCACTTCTTTCAGGGGTGGGGGTTGTCAGGCAAAATCACCGGTTCGAGAGGTGAAGCATATTAGCGTGCGTAAAGTCGGCGAATTGATTGCGCTGGAAATCACGGCAAACGCTTTCTTGTTGCATATGGTGCGCAATATTGTTGGCGTGCTTGTTGATGTGGGTTGTGGGGAACGCGAACCTGACTGGGTTGCACAGCTGCTTTCAGCGAGGAATCGGTGTGAGGGGGGCGTCACCGCACCACCCAATGGTTTGTTTCTGGTTGAAGTCGATTATCCAGCAAAATATAAGCTACCGCCTGTTAGCAGAGGACCCTATTTTTGCTCTGGTTTAACAGGTGAACAGATGTATGATTGACAGCTTGATGCTCTACCAGTAAGGTCGCGTTTTTGCGCCAGAGAAATTGGTCATACGCATTGGAAGAAAGGTATTGTTGAATCGACTAGCGGTCGCTCCGAATAATAAAAATGAAGACCATAGTCCGAAGGTTCGCCATAACGAATAAACGCAAGTAATTGGGATCTGTGCTATGAAAAAATTCATGACACATCAAACTGTTACGTTCTTTGTCAGTGGATTTGCAGCTGATAGGTGGCAGATTGCATAGGTGACAGATAACAATAATTGAACGATAAGAGGATTTAATGTTGAAATCGGTAAAAGTAGGTATTTGTGGACTCGGTACAGTGGGTGGTGGCACGTATAATGTTTTAACACGCAATAAAGATGAAATCTGTGCACGAGCGGGTTGTGAAATTGTTGTTTCACATATTGGCGAACGTATTGAAAACCCCAACTGTGATACCACAGGGGTTCGTATGAGTGCTGATGCTTTTGAGGTGGTTAAAGACCCGGAAGTGGATATTGTTGTCGAATTGATTGGTGGTTACGGCGTTGCAAAGGAAATCGTCATGCAGGCGATAGAGAACGGCAAGCATGTGGTGACGGCCAATAAGGCACTGATTGCCGTTCACGGTAATGAGATTTTTGCAGCAGCACAGGAAAAAGGCGTTAATGTCTTGTTTGAGGCAGCGGTTGCCGGTGGTATTCCAATTATTAAGGCAATTCGCGAAGGCTTAGCAGCCAATCGCATTGATTGGCTGGCAGGTATAATCAATGGTACGGGTAACTTTATTCTGACTGAAATGCGCGATAGGGGACGTGATTTTGAGGATGTACTCAAGGAGGCGCAGGAGCTGGGTTATGCCGAGGCAGATCCGACCTTTGATGTGGAAGGCATTGATGCAGCCCATAAACTGGTAATTATGGCATCACTGGCATTTGGTATCCCCCTACAGTTTGATAAGGCTTATACCGAGGGTATTAGTCGTATTTCTACACAGGATGTCGCTTATGCCGAAGAATTGGGATATCGCATAAAACATCTGGGTATCACAAAGCGAAATCCCGAAGGGATTGAAATTCGTGTGCATCCCACGCTAATTCCAGAAAAACGCTTGCTGGCAAACGTTAATGGTGTCATGAATGCTGTGTTGGTTGAAGGCAATGCCGTGGGACCAACACTCTACTATGGCGCTGGTGCTGGCGCTGAGCCTACCGGTTCTGCAGTGGCAGCGGATGTTGTGGATTTGGCACGTACTATCAGTGTGGACTCGACACACCGTGTACCGCATCTGGCCTTTCAGTCGGATAAGCTAACCGATGAACGTATTTTACCCATGGATGAGGTGGTTACAGCGTATTACTTGCGGCTATCAGCACTGGATCGGCCGGGTGTGCTGTCGCAATTGGCACAAATTATCAGTGATGCTGGAATTAGTATTGAAGCGCTAATACAAAAAGAACCTTTAGCCGGGCAGGATCATGTGCCAGTTATTATGCTAACCAATCTTGCACAGGAGAAATCCGTTCGAGAGGCAGTGAAGCTGATTGAAGCGTTGGAAAGTGTTGAGAGTGAGGTTACCCTTATTCGGGTAGAATCATTGGATGGATAATTCTTTATTTCCATGGACCTTATTTTCATGGCACTTATTTCCATGGACCTAGGTTGGTATTGTATCGCCAAGCGTACAGTGAGACATCGTTTGCAATAGGAATAACCGGAATAACAGGAATAACAGCGTGAGATATATCAGTACTCGTGGTAAGGCGCCAGCCTTAAATTTTGAAGAAGTCATGCTGACGGGCCTGGCCGAAGACGGTGGTTTGTACGTGCCGGAAAACTTGCCGGTTTACAGTAAAGAGCAGATTGCCGCCTGGGCGGGCTTGAGTTATCCCGAGCTGGCTTATGAAATTGTGCAACCCTTTGTTGATGACGCTATTCCAGCAAGTGACCTGAAAGAGATTATTCATGATTCCTATAAAGATTTCCGTCATTCGGCGGTTGCTCCTTTGGTGCAGTTAGACCGCAATGAGTGGGTCATGGAATTGTTTCGTGGGCCGACACTGGCATTTAAGGACTTTGCTTTGCAGTTGTTGGGTCGGCTTCTGGATTATGTGTTGGAGCGCCGTCATGAAAAAGTAGTGATCATGGGAGCAACATCAGGTGATACCGGTTCCGCAGCCATAGAAGGGTGTAGACGTTGTAAAAATATCGATATCTATATCCTGCATCCCCATCAGCGCGTTTCCGATGTACAGCGCAAGCAAATGACGACTGTTCTGGCGGATAACATCCATAATCTGGCGGTGCAGGGCAATTTCGATGACTGTCAGCAGATGGTCAAGGATAGTTTTGGCGATAAGTCCTTTTTACCCAGTGACCGAAAATTGGTGGCAGTAAACTCAATTAACTGGGCGCGTATTATGGCCCAGATTGTCTATTATTTTTATGCAGCGCTGGCTTTGGGTGGCCCACATCGTCCCGTGGCTTTTTCTGTGCCGACGGGCAATTTTGGTGACATCTTTGCGGGTTATCTGGCTCGGAAAATGGGCCTGCCGGTAGAGCAGTTTATTATCGCAACCAATACGAATGACATCTTGCATCGCTTTATGAGTCAGAATCGCTACAGCATGCATGAACTGGAGCACACGCTATCGCCTAGTATGGACATCATGATGTCGAGTAATTTTGAGCGCCTGTTATTTGATTTATGTGATCGCGATGGTGCTGTCATTGCTGATTTTATGGAGCGGATTAAAACAGAGGATGTATCGATCAGTGATCAAGCCTTTGCTAAGGCGCGAGCTTTGTTTGACAGCTACAGTGTTGATGATACTGTAACGGTGCAAACAATTGCGCAGATCTACAAAGAAACTGAATACGTGCTGGATCCTCATTCAGCGGTGGGTGTTAAAGCAGCGCGTGAATGCCGTCGAAATATGCAGACGCCCATGATTACATTATCGACGGCGCATCCTGCTAAATTTCCCGAAGCAGTATTAAAAGCGGGTGATATCCAGACACCGGCTTTGCCGCATCATATGGCAGATTTGTTTGAGCGTGAGGAGCGTTATCAGGTACTGCCGAAAGAGCTGTCCTCCATTCAGTCTTATATGGTTAATAGTCTTAGTGCATAAGGGGGAGAGCGGGGCTTCTCGTTCACTCTTTGACTGGAAAAGCTGTCGTAAGCCATGAACCCCGTTTGGACGTGTAAATGCAGGTAAATAAACACATTCGGCGTCGAAAAATAATCGACAGCGACCGTCCGTTTTCAGACTCTCTTCACCCCTTGTTGCAGCGACTTTATCGAGCGAGAGAGATTGTAGACGATTCGCAACTCAAGCGAGATCTTACACTCTTAAGTCCTCCAAAGCAGATGAAAGGGGTGGATCAGGCTGTTGATCGCCTGATCTTGGCGTTTACTCAACAGCAGCGAATTATCGTTATTGGTGATTTTGATGCGGATGGAGCGACCAGTACAGCGCTGATGTTGCTGGCATTGCAGGCAATGGGACATTCGCAGGTGCGCTTTCTTCTGCCGAACAGATTTGACTACGGTTACGGGTTGACGCCAGAAATTGTAGACCTTGCTGCGCGGCAAAATCCCGGTTTAATCGTGACTGTGGATAACGGTATAACCAGCCTCGCTGGTGTACAGCATGCGCAGCAGTTGGGGATTGACGTGATCATTACTGATCATCACCTGGCGGGAGATCAGTTGCCTCTGGCGTCAGCGATCGTGAATCCGAATCAACCGGGTTGTACTTTCCCTTCTAAAAACCTCGCGGGCGTTGGCGTGGCTTTCTATCTGATGATGGCATTACGCAGTGCATTGAGAGAAAGCCAGTGGTTTGAAACGCAAGGCATTGTAGAGCCTAATATGGCGCAATATCTGGATCTGGTAGCGCTTGGCACGGTGGCTGATGTGGTGCCACTGGACCAGCATAACCGCATTTTGGTACATCAGGGTATACAGCGTATTCGAGCGGGTCGGGCCAGGCCTGGCATATTGGCGCTGTTGCAGGTGGCACGGCGTCAGCACCAAGGAATTGTGGCATCCGATTTGGGATTTTCTGTGGGACCAAGGCTTAATGCTGCCGGACGCCTGGATGATATGACTCATGGCGTTGCCTGTTTGCTTTGCGAAGATCCAATGTTGGCAGAGGATATGGCGCAGGAGCTGGATGATTTGAATAGCGACAGGCGTCAGATCGAGCAAACCATGCAAAATGAGGCGATGGCCATCATTGGGCAATTGCATTTTTCTGATGAAGTCGGCGGCAATTCCGATCTTCCGAAGGCCTTATGCCTGTTTGATCCAGGCTGGCATCAGGGCGTGGTCGGCATATTGGCCTCAAGAGTAAAAGAGCGTTTTCATCGGCCGGTAATTGCCTTTGCCTGTGGTGAACAAGGCGATGAATTAAAAGGCTCAGCTCGATCTATCAACGGGATTCACCTGCGTGACGTGCTGGCGGCTATTGATGCGCGACACCCTGGTTTGATTGATAAGTTTGGCGGTCATGCAATGGCAGCCGGATTGACGATACAAAAAGAAAAGTTGGCTGTTTTTGAACGAGCCTTGTTGGAACAGTTAGAGATTATTACCAATGATTCGCTGTTTGAGCCAGTGATAGTCACAGACGGCGCACTAGCAGAGAAAGATTTTAATTTGTTTGTTGCTCAGTTGATCAGGGATGCTGGCCCCTGGGGACAGCAGTTTCCTGAACCCCTGTTCGATGGTGAATTTTTCATAGTGCAACAGCGTTTGGTTGGGGAAAAACACTTGAAACTGGTGTTAGCCCTAGATGCCTCACGCCAGTTCCTGCTCGATGCCATCGCATTTCACGTCGATCCTCAAAGATGGCCAGACCCATCGGTTGAGCGGCTGCGACTCGCCTATCGGTTAGATATTAACGAGTATCGTCAGCAAAAAACGTTGCAGTTGATGATTGAATATTTTGAGCCCCTAGCCTCAGTTACATAAGGGCCTTGGAAAAAAAGATTATCCCATCTTACGATCTGGAGTTACACCGGGTAAATAGTGTAGAATTCACCGCCTGTTAGAACTCTGTGGTGAAATCAACAGCTATGTTAGAAGTCAATCCTCTGCATCAAACCATTCAAGACCTCCGAGACCGCACTGACGTGCTTAGGGGGTATCTTTGACTATGTCACTAAAAAAGAACGCTTGGCTGAGGTTGAGTTAGAGCTAGGTGAATCAGAAGTCTGGTCTGAACCGCAAAGAGCGCAGGCTCTGGGTAAAGAGCGTTCACAGCTTGAAAATGTGGTCAATACCATTGAAGAATTGACCGCTGGATTGGACGATGTTGAAGCCTTGCTGGAATTGGCGGTTGAGGAGGACGATGCCGAGACCGTCAGTGAAGTGGAGTCTGAACTGGCAGGACTCAGTAATCAACTGGAAACGCTGGAATTTCGCCGGATGTTTTCCGGTGAAATGGACGCCAATAATACCTATCTCGATATTCAGTCAGGCTCTGGCGGTACCGAAGCTCAGGACTGGGCCAATATGCTGTTGCGCCTTTACTTGCGTTGGGGGGAGCGGCGGGGTTTCAAAACAGAGCTGGTCGAAGTGTCTGCCGGTGAAGTGGCCGGTATTAAAAGTGCCACGATTCGTTTTGAAGGTGATTACGCGTTTGGTTGGTTGCGCACGGAAACCGGTGTTCATCGCCTGGTGCGAAAATCACCTTTTGACTCAGGGAGTCGTCGCCACACATCCTTTGCCTCCGTATTTGTCTCCCCTGAAGTGGATGACAATATTGAGATTGATATTAATTCGGCGGATCTGCGTGTCGATACGTACCGCGCCAGTGGTGCCGGTGGTCAGCACGTCAATAAAACCGATTCGGCTATTCGTATTACCCATGAACCTTCGGGTATTGTCGTGCAATGTCAAAATCAACGTTCACAGCATGCCAACCGTGATTTCGCTATGAAGCAACTAAAAGCGAAACTCTATGAGATGGAAATGTTAAAACGTAATGAACAGCAACAAGCATTGGAAGACAGTAAATCTGATATAGGCTGGGGCAGCCAGATTCGCTCCTATGTGTTGGATGATCAGCGCATCAAGGATTTGCGCACCAATGTACAAACCAGCAATTGCAACAATGTGCTCGATGGCGATATCGATATGTTTATCGAAGCCAGCTTAAAAAGCGGTATTTAATTTATTATTTGGACTTTTTCCATGGCAGAACAGCAGCAAGAAACACAAAAACAGGACACTCAAACAGAAGAGAACAAGCTTATCGCCGAACGGCGTGCAAAACTGGCTGCCATTCGGGAAAAACGTAATGCCTTCCCCAACGCCTTTCGCCGGGATAGCCATGCCAAGGAACTGCAGGAGGAGTTGGGTGATAAGGAAAAAGCCGAGCTGGAACAATTAAATCGTCCGGCCAAAGTGGCGGGTCGCATTATGGCTAAACGCGGACCTTTTATGGTGCTGCAGGACATGACCGGCCGTATTCAACTGTATGTTGATAAGAAAAAACTACCGACCGAATTGCTTGATGAGATTAAAACCTGGGATATCGGTGATATTGTTGGTGCTGAGGGTCCGATACACAAATCCGGCAAAGGCGATTTATACGTTTATATTGAAAAAACTCAATTATTGACCAAGTCGTTACGCCCCTTGCCGGATAAATACCATGGTCTTAGTGATCAGGAAATTCGCTATCGCCAGCGTTATCTTGATTTGATTATGAGTGAGGAATCACGAAGGATATTTACCATTCGTTCAGTGGTAATCGATGCCATCCGCGACTATCTGACGGACCGGGATTTTCTTGAAGCCGAAACGCCCATGATGCAATGTATTCCCGGTGGTGCGACTGCTCGACCTTTTGTTACCTATCATAATGCGCTGGATCTGCAAATGTATTTGCGCATTGCGCCGGAGTTGTATTTGAAGCGCTTGGTTGTGGGTGGTTTTGAAAAAGTCTTTGAAATTAACCGCAATTTTCGTAATGAAGGCTTATCAACCCGGCATAATCCGGAATTTACCATGCTTGAATTTTATCAAGCCTATGCTGATTACCGCGATCTAATGGATCTTACTGAGGATATGTTGCGCTATGTGGCGCAACGGGCTTTGGGTACCACGGTCGTCACTAATACGGTGAAAGACAGCAGTGGCGAAGTGATCGAAAGCAAGACCTATGATTTCTCACAAC
This sequence comes from Gammaproteobacteria bacterium, assembly GCA_003353945.1. Classification (GTDB taxonomy): domain Bacteria; phylum Pseudomonadota; class Gammaproteobacteria; order Pseudomonadales; family PIVM01; genus PIVM01. The sequence goes on along the minus strand of PIVM01000020.1, from coordinate 34,420 downwards.
CCTACCAGCGCATGACGGTGTTTGATTCGATATTGCATTTCAACCCTGATATTCAGGGTGAGCAGTTAAATGATCTACAGTCCGCGCGACAATTGGCTGAAACACTGGGAATTCCACTAAAAGACAGCTGGGGATTGGGTAAAGTGCAAATCGAAATTTTCGAAAAAACGGTCGAAGATCGCCTGGATCAACCCACCTTTATCACGGAGTACCCAACCGAAGTCTCGCCCTTGGCGCGGCGCAATGACGACAATCCCTTTGTGACGGATCGGTTCGAGTTTTTTGTCGGAGGTCGTGAACTTGCCAATGGTTTTTCGGAGCTCAATGATGCGGAAGACCAGGCAGAACGTTTTCGCCAGCAGGTCGAAGAAAAAGAAGCGGGTGATCAAGAGGCGATGCATTATGACGCGGACTATATTGCGGCATTGGAATACGGCTTGCCCCCAACCGCAGGAGAGGGAATCGGCATTGATCGCTTGGTGATGATGTTGACGGACTCGCCATCGATTCGTGATGTATTGCTATTTCCCCATATGCGTCCAGCCAGCGCTTAGCCCAGGATTCTCGCAAGACGGTAGTTCGAGTATTGCACTGATTGCTCAGTGCATTTTACCTATTACTCTCGAAACTGGTTCTGACGCTCTGTAAAGCATTTTACTTGATCTAGGTATAACCCAATACCTGGATTTCTCCTACAATCCTTTACAGGGCGTCAGCTCTCACTTTCTAGATTTAATCATTTTGGTGGTTTGATTTTTCCAAGTAACTCGCTTTTTTCTCCATGAATAACCTTTATTAGCTCAGCTCTGGCAGTATTTTTTTCAACACCGTGTTCAACCAGATAGCTAATCAGCGCCTGGAATTTTTTTCGGCGCTTTGAACCTCGTTCGGTCAAGTCGCGCCGGTCCGTAAAAAAATCCATTAAAGTGGAGCCGCATAGACAGTTTCGGTATAACTCAACGATAGTGGAATCGTCATCGTCCCAGGACTGTTTTAGGCCGCTTTTTTCCGCCGTTAGCTGCTCAGTTTCCTGTATATATTGATCGACCGTTAGATAGGTGCGCTCGCAGGCCGAGCAGCGTTTGGGAAAGCTGCTGTCAGAAAGCGCTTGCAAGTCTTTAAAAATATCAAATTCTTCAGTCAATTTTCCACCTATTGAGAGACGATAAAGAGGCGTCTTTAAATATAATAGAATATATTTTTTACTCTGAAAAAAATATATGAAAAAAAGAGCGTTCTGCTAACAACGGGTCATGAAATAGAATGGCTTACTGTGCTTCATAATTTCCTTTAGCATTTAAAAAATTCCATTTTAGAATATTTGCGATTATATTTTATTTTATAGGGCAGTATGCAAAGTCACTGTCTATATTGTAATTACTTTGTTTGTATCTGATAGCTTTAAAATAAAGTCAGACCAATCCAATCCGTTAAAGGAATAGTTTTTTAACAAAAGGAAAGAATTGCCTATGGAACGCAATCTTCTTCTGGTTGACGACGAACCCAATATCATACGATCCCTGGTGCGCCTGCTAAGGCGTGATGGCTATAACATTGTAACTGCTAATAGCGGAAAAGAAGGGCTGGAGTTATTGGAGCAGCATCGTGATGTTGGTGTGATCATTTCGGATCAACGCATGCCAGAAATGAATGGCACTGAGTTCTTAAGCCTGGTCAAAGATAAATTTCCCAATAATGTCCGTATTGTGCTCAGCGGTTTCACTGACCTGAAGTCGGTGACGGACTCCATCAATGAAGGGGCAATCTACAAATTTTTAACTAAACCCTGGGATGATGATTTGCTGCGGAAAAATGTGGAATCTGCATTTGAACATTACGAGCTGACTGAAGAAAACAAACGTCTACAAGGACAATTGCAAAAACTGAATATGGATCTGCAAAGGTTGAATGTCGAATTGCAAAATACCAATGAAGAACTTGCTACCACAAACAAAGAACTCGAAAGTCATATCATTGAAAAAGTACGGCAGGTCAGTACCCAGAATAAGACCATTAGTTTCGCTCATGAAGTACTGGATAATCTGCCATTTGCTGTTTTTGGTGTCGATCTCAATGACATGATAGTTATGGCGAATAAAAAAGCAGATAGTCTTCTTGCTGCGCCAGGCGAAATACTAATGGGAGCATTGGCTTATGATGTTTTGCCTGAAAGTGTCGTGGCGCCATACGGTAGGTGGTTGGACAATAATAATGAAACAGAAATTACGACGGGTCATCACGAAAACGACGGTCTGCGAATGATTTTCAGCATGATAGCCAACGAAACGGGGACCTATGGTAGATTATTAACTGTGTTCTCTACGGATGAATATCCATGTACAAAACTGTCTCTTTAGGTATCGAAAACATTGTGGTAGGTGATGTCTTGGCAGAGGATGTCGAAACTAACGGTATGTGTTTGTTAAAAGCCGAATGTGAAGTCGATGAAAGGTTGCTTGGCATTCTTGAAAAAAAAGGCATTCCAACAATCGCTGTATATCGAGAAGTATTGTTGGGTGCTGAAAAGAAAAAAGAGATCCTTGCAGACATGACGCAGCAACTGGACTATATCTTCCGCCTGGTGGAAAAAGATAAAACCATGCTGCAGATAAAGAAGGCTATCTTTGAATACAAAACAAAGGACTTGCGCTAAAACGCTATGTTGTCGACTCGTGAAATTAAAGAGCGTATTAAGGCCATTCCACCGCTTTCAGAATCGGTGCGTTCGGCGATGGATCTCCTCAACGGAAAAGAGGAAGAGATTAATTTTATGGCGTTGACGCAGGTGCTCAGCACTAACCCTGCCTTAATGTCAAAAATATTAGCGATCGCCAATTCGCCATTCTATGGTATGTCAGGGCAAATCAATACGCTGGCACAGGCAAATATTGTGCTCGGTATTCGCAGCTTGCGTAGCATTGTGACGGCAGCCGGTTTGATCAATCAGTTACCGCCAAAGAAAAATGATTTGATGGATATCCAGGCCGAATGGGCGCATGGTTTGGGTACAGCGATTGCGGCCGCAGCAATCGCCGAGCTTAAGGGACTCGACAGGGAGCTGTGTTTTACGGCCGGATTACTACATGACTTGGGCATTTTTATTCTGGTGATTTATTTTACCGAGGAATACCGACTGGTAATTGATCAAATGCAATCGCAGTCTGTCACATTGGAGCAGGCGGAGCAGAAGGTTCTCAATACCGATCACTGTGAAGTCGGTAGTATAGTGGCAAAACACTGGCGTTTGCCTAAGGCGATCAGATTTTGCATTGCCAAACATCATAAGCCTGATGACATTCCAAGTTATGATCTGAATGATGTCGTGCATATTGGCAATATTCTTAGCCGGGGTCTTCAATTGGGCGGTTCTGGGAACATTCCTGTATCGACCATCAATCCCATGAGTCTGAAAAAACTCAAGCTTACCGTAGATGACATGGCTGGATTATTTGGTGATATTGAAAAGAACTTCCAGGCTTCATTGTCATTGGTTTCAAACTGCTGAAAAAAAATACTGGCGAGACGGATGAAGCAGGATATGTCAGCAGTTTCTGAAATCGATAATAACGAAATCAAACAGTCGTTTACGATTTTGTTTGTCGACGATGAAGAGAATATATTACGATCGTTACGACGTTTGTTTCGTCAGGAAGACTATCAGATTTTAGCTGCACTCAGTGGAAAGGAGGGCCTTGAGCTGCTGGCTACACAAGATATTGACCTGATTATCTCAGATATGCGTATGCCTGAAATGGATGGTGCCGAGTTTCTGGAAAAAGCAGCAACTCAGTGGCCTGATACCATACGCATTCTATTAACGGGATTCTCAGACATCAAATCTACTGTTGCTGCAATCAATCAGGGAAAGATCCTGCGATATATTCAAAAACCCTGGGAAGATAACGACATAAAGTTCACTGTAGCACAGGCCTTAAAACAAAAGCAGTTGGAACGTGAACGTGATGCCCTGCAGGCGCTTACCCGCAGGCAGAATGCAGAGTTACAGAATCTTAACAGCAACCTGGAATTAAAAGTCGAACAGCGCACCGCCCAGTTACAGCAAACTATGCTAAAACTTGAGAAAACCCATGAATCACTGAAGAAAAGTTATATCGCCTCGGTACAGGTTTTTTCCAGCCTGATGGAAATGCGAGAAGGTATTTTGGCCGGTCATTCCCGTAAGGTGGCCAATCATAGCCGAAAGATTGCTCTTAAAATGGGTCTAAAAAAAGAAGAGTGCCAGACGATAATGATTGCCGGTTTATTACATGACATCGGTAAAATTGGTCTGTCTGATTCTATATTGAAGGTACCCTACAGTGAGTTGAACGGAGAAGACCTGCGGCGTTTTAAAAAACACTCTGTTGAGGGGCAGGCGGCATTAATGGCGCTTGAACCACTGGAAGGGGCTACTGTATTGATACGTCATCACCACGAACAGTATGATGGTTTGGGTTACCCGGATGGACTGAAAGGAAAAGAGATTCCTATAGGCGCCAGAATACTTGCCGTTGCCAATGATTATGAGGCGCTGTTAAGCGGGAGCTTGGTATCGAATTCACAGAGTAAAGAGCAAGCGATCGAATTTTTACGTCGGAATCGTTCCAAACGTTACGATTCAAAAGTAGTTGACGTTTTTCTAGACTTAATTGGTTTTCGAGGCCGAGTTCAAGGAGACGCCAAGTGCGTACAAATTTCATCACATATGTTAAGGCCGGGTATGGTGGTAGCCAAAGATACATTTTCAAAAAGCGGCATACTGCTTTTGGTGGAAGGACATGTGATTACCAAGAGCATTATTGATCGCATCGAAAATTATGAGCGGTCTTTAAGTGAGAAATTGAGCGTTTACATCTATATCGATGGGGAATGCTAATGTATCGGATTATGCTGGTTGACGATGAGGAGAATATCCTCAAAGCGTTAAAACGCGCATTATTAGTCAACAGACAATGGCAGGTTGATACGTATAACAATGTGCAGGAGGCCTTGAAAGCTGCACAGACTATGCTTTATGAGGTGATAATTTCAGATTATAGGATGCCGTCGATGGATGGGGTTGAATTCTTATGCCAGGTTAAGGAATTACAGCCTGATTCTGTGCGAATTATTCTCAGTGGGCAATCCGATATGTCCGCATTAATCAAAGCGATTAATGATGCCGAAATATTTCGCTTTATTCCAAAACCTTGGACTGACTATGACTTGATATCAACAATAGAACTGGGTATCAAACACATTGAAGTGGTACTTGAAAACCGAAGATTGGTGAAGCAGGTGAGTACTTACGAGACAAAACTGGCGCATGTTGAAAAGTTGCATCCGAAAATATTTGAAGTCAATCGTGATAATGATGGAAGTATCCTCATTAATGAAGATGACTACTAGTCTCTGATATAGCAATCATGGCTGAATTTGATCAGGAAAAAAACACATTAACCATTAAGGTTGTATATTACGGCCCCGCCTTAAGTGGAAAGACCACCAATTTGGTCCGGTTGCATGATTTGCTCAATCCGGAACTAATAAGTGACATGATGGTTCTGGAAACCAAGGATGATCGAACGTTGTTTTTTGATTTATTGCCATTGGGCTTGGTTGCGCCTTCCGGTCTACTGATAAAGCTGAAACTTTTTACAGTACCCGGGCAGGTTGTGCATGACAGCACACGCAAAGCCATTCTGTCACGGGCAGACGGCGTGATTTTTGTGGCCGATTCGCAATTGACACAGGCAATGAATAACGCGCAATCGTTTGAGAACCTGATGGATAATGCCCAGAAAGTGGGGCTGGATATGGCTGAGCTTCCATTGGTTATACAGTTTAACAAACGGGATTTGGATAATATTACTTCTCAAAACGAAGTTGAGAATAAGTGGGGTAATCAGCCCTGGCCTGTGTGCTTCAGTAACGCATTGCTCGGGCCAGGTGTCATTGAATCTCTGCGAGCGTTGTTAACAAGGGTTTATCAGTATGTTGATAAGCGCTTTGATCTTCAATCCACTGGGCTCGGTAGCGAGATGTTTATCGCAAATTCGCTCGGCCAAGGAGATTAGGTGCACTGAGCGTATCGGAGGGCAATATGAGCAGGGAAATGCAGCAACAGTTTGATAATCCATCTTTTGATAAAGAGCTTGGATTAACGGAGATGTTGCAATCGTCTGAGCTGAGTAAACTTCAAAAGATTTTTGATAAATTATTTCATGCTTGTTATCGCCTGACTGATGCAAACCATCAGTTGCTGGTAGGAAGGGAACATGAAATAGACAATGCTAAATGTGTTGCGATCCTCCATGACTTTGAACCCATTGCCTATATTGAAGTTGAGTGGGACGAGCAAGACAGTGCAGACACCGCAAAGAAAATGGTTGAACTCTTGTTGCAGAGTTCGGCAAAGTACCTGATGGCATCTCGCCTTCATATTGAGGCAATCAATGAAGATTACGAAGTTCTAAAACAAAAACAAGACGAATTAAGCCTATCAGAAGAAAAGTATCGTATCTTATCCGAGCAGTTGGAAGTCAAGGTCCAGCAGCAGGTGAGCGAAATAGATCAAAATCATCGACAGCTCTACCAAGCGGAGAAAATGGCGTCCGTCGGACAGCTGGCAGCTGGCGTTGCTCATGAAATTAATAATCCTATTGGCTTTGTCGTCAGTAATCTGAGCACTGCTCAAAAGCACCTTAAATTGTTTGATGAGCTAGAGGAGGTTAAAAACGCCGGAGATGTGGCGCATGCTTTTTCACAATTTTGGCGAGAAAAGGATATGGAATATGTCATGGAGGATTTCAATGAATTGTTACATGACTGTCTGGAAGGTGTTACTCGCGTAGCTGATATCGTGAAAAATCTTAAGGATTTCTCCAATATTGATCATCATGAAGACGCGGTGATGAACCTCAATAATATAGTTGAAACAACCTGTGCAATTGCCGCTACTGAACTTAGCAAGAAAGCCAGGCTTGTTACAACATATGCGGAGATTGATAAAGTACAATGCCAACCCGCGCATATTAGCCAGGCATTACTGAATATTTTACTGAACGCAGCCGCTGCGATTGAATCTGATGGTGTGATAGAAGTTTCAACTTCACAGACTGGCACAAGCATTGAATTATGCGTGAAGGACAACGGCTGTGGCATGGATGAAGAAATACGTAAACGGGCCTGTGAGCCGTTTTTTACGACACGGCAAGTTGGGAGTGGTACAGGGTTAGGCTTGTCAGTCTGTCACGACATTATCAATGCCCATGGAGGAGATTTGAGAATCGATAGCTGTCCAGGTAAGGGAACTGAAGTGTGTGTTAGTTTGCCTGTCACTCATAGGCAGAACGATATGCAGAGGATTGAATAATGTCGCAATTTGCTTCGTTGTTTAGTGCTGATCCCGCCCCTCCCGCTGACAACTGTCATCTGGAACAAGCATCACCATACAGTATTTTGTTGGTCGATGACGAAGTCAATGTGCTAAAAGCGTTGAGAAGAGTGTTTCATCATGAAAATTACAAGATATATTCAGCAACGGGTGCTACAGAGGCCCTGCAATTGCTGAATGAACACGCCGTGGAGATATTGATATCAGATTACAAAATGCCCGGTATGACGGGGGCCGAACTCTTGTTGGAAGTAAAAAGGAAATACCCCGATACGATTAGAATCATGTTAACCGGGCATGCCGATACCTCAGCTGTGATGGCTGCCATTCAAGAAGGGGCTGTGTATAAATTCATTCTCAAACCCTGGAATGACGATGATCTAAGAGTCTCGGTGGGATTGGCTTTGGAACAGCATGAACTTAAGAAGAAGAACAAGAGCCTTGAAAAACAGAACAAAGAGAAAACCAACGAAATATCCATGTTATCCAAACTGGCCGTTAGCAATAGAAGCCAGTTGGCTATTCTGTTGCAGAAACGCAGTTTGCTAAACGAAAAACAGTTACAGGAAATCTATAAACACGGGCAGCAAAATAAGGAACCGGTGCTGAACTATATTCTAAAAAAAGGCTGGGTTCAGGAAAAACGAATACGAAAGATATTAAGCAAAGAACTGCTGATCGAAGAGGTCAATTTAGAGGAGATTAAGATTGACCCTGCAGTATTGGCGCTAATTTCACGTCGAGTATGCGAACAACAAAAAGTGCTGCCTATTGATCAAAAGCAGCGGCGGTTAACCCTGGTTATGGCTGATCCGATGGACACTGGATTAGTGGATGAGCTTCAATTCAGTCTGGGGCTGGATATTCAGGTTGTCATGGCCGATACCGTAGCGTTTAAGAAGAAATTTGCAGAACTTTTTGCTGACGGTGAAATGGACTTTAAGGAATTGGAAACACTAGTCGGCGGGGAGGATCCCTTCGGTGGTATCGAAGTTGTCATTGAAGAGGAAGACGATATTTCAATCGAAGACTTGCTCAGTGCAACTGACGAGCCACCTGCCATTCGTCTATTGAATGCGATTGTCCTGGAATCGGTTAGGCTTGGCGCCAGTGATATTCATATTCAACCCCGGAGCAAGCATGTTGTGGTGCGTTTTCGTATCGATGGTGTGCTGCAGGACAAAATTCATATCCCACTGCAAATGCTGATGCCCTTGGTTTCACGGGTGAAAATTATGGCGGAGCTCGATATTGCCGAGCGACGACGCCCGCAGGATGGTAGGATAACGGTGAAAACACCGTTAAAAATTATTGATATCCGAATATCGACACTACCCACTATCAATGGTGAAAAGGTAGTGATGCGTTTGCTGGACCGAAATTCATCTGTTTTCGATTTGAAAGAGCTGGGATTGTCTGAGCTGGATCAGATAAAAGTCAGTAATGTGGTTTCCAGACCCCAAGGCATTATTCTTACAACAGGACCCACCGGCAGTGGAAAAACGACGACGTTATATTCCCTGTTACAAAAATACGCTACCCCAGAAAAAAACTACGTCACGATAGAAGACCCGGTCGAGTACTACATGGATATGGCGGGTCAAGTGTTGATTCGCGAAAAAATCGGTCTGGATTTCGCTTCAGTATTAAGGGCAATCCTCCGCCAAGACCCTGATGTCATATTATTGGGGGAAATACGTGATTTTGAAACGGCGGAAGTAGCGTTTCATGCGGCTTTAACGGGACATATGGTGTATTCGACATTGCATACCAACTCAACCATAGACTCAATTGTGCGTTTAACCGACCTTGGTTTAAAACCCTATATTATTGCAGCAGCAATTGGCGCAGTCATAGCGCAAAGACTGGTCCGAAAAATATGTCCAATTTGTCGTGAGGAGATTCAAATTGAAAGGCAGGAGCTTCATAAGCTCGGTCCGCTCTTTGTTAACAAGACACTCAATACCTATCAAGGTAAGGGTTGTATGGAATGTCATCAATCCGGGTATAAAGGGCGTGCTGGAATTTATGAAATTCTAGTTCCTGACGAAAAAATACGCAGTTTTATCGCAAGAGAAGCAAGTTCAGAAGAACTGCTGAGCATGGCTAAAGAACAGGGTTTATCCACTTTGATTGAAGATGCACGCAACAAGGTGCATGAAGGTTTGACTACGGTAGATGAGGTTTTGAGGGTTCTTGGTCCACAGGTTGTTATCTAGTTAACAAATAGACTGGAATATAAAACTAATGGAGGGATTTTCAAGGCATGACTAGCAAAAATACGTCATCAATTTGGTCTGATTTCCAGCGCGAGCAGGTGATCAACACTGTATTGAGAATATCGTTGCAGTCTGGCAGTTTGGTAGGGCAATTACAGTTGGTATTAGCTACTTTATTATCAGTACCGCTCTACAGTGGCAAAGCGAAAGGGGTTATTGTTTTAAAAAATGAAGCAGGTGAAGCCCCTCAGATTATTAATGTGGGTGTAAATACAAGTCGAAATTCTTCTGATTATCCCGGTTTTTTTAGAGGAAATGGGCACTGTAGTTATTTTGGGGATCCTAATTGCAAATGCGTTGAGAGATTCTTTGACGGTTGTGATGATATTGAAGTGATCTCAGAAGATGAGGATGATGCTAATGCCAATTCCAATAAGATCACGCACATACTAGTGCCAATAGTAGGCTGCGATAAACAATCTTATGGAGTGATACATATCATAATTGATTTAGATTATGAGTTAGTGGATAGAGATAAGGGATTTTTAAAAAGTTATGCCAACGCCATAGTCGGGTTGATTGATAAAAATATAGCTGAGACAAAGCTTATCGCCAGTGAACAGCGTCTGAGTATGGCGGTGGATGCATCCAATATATCGTTGTGGCGATGGAACGTTGACGAAGATTATATGGAGCATGATGACAAATGGCATGAGATCTTGGGTTATGATCGTGAGACATTTCGTCAGCAAGTGCCACATTGGAAAATGTTGGTGCACCCTGACGATTGGCAGACTGTGCTGGATAATTTCGACTTGCATCGAAAGGGAGTCGCACAGTATATAAAAACTGAAATGAGAATTAGGGAGAGTAGTGGGGCTTGGCGTTGGTTTTTATGCAAGGGCAGATTTACTGAGTTTGATGAAAATCACGAACCGTTGTGTGCCACTGGAATACATCTCGATATTGATGATAAGAAAAAAAGTGAAGATGATTTGATAAGGGCAGATCGGTACAAAACAGAGTTTCTCAGCAACCTTTCTCATGAGTTGCGCACACCGCTTAATTCGATTATTGGTTTTTCCGCAGCATTAAAAAAAGGGATTGATGGCCCAGTTAATCCTGAGCAGAAGGACAGCCTTTCGCATATATTGAGCAGCTCACAACGTTTACTTACTATAATTGAGGATATACTTGACCTGTCCTTGTTCGAAACTGATTCAATAGAACTTAACATTGATAAAACATCGTTAGACAATTGCATACAAGCTGTTGTTGATTCCTTGAAAGATGTGGCTGATGAAAACAACGATGACATTCAGTGTCATTTTCCGGTAGTTCCTATCAGTGTTCGTGCCGATGCTGTTCTTTTGGGAAAGGCAATAAAACAACTGGTACTAAATGCAATTAAATATACACGTAATGGTCAAATCAGTGTGGAGTATTCATTGATTGATAACGTCGAAGAGATTTTCCAGAAAATAGAATTGAAGTCCAGTGATAATTATGTGCTGATTAAAGTAAAGGACTCCGGTGCGGGTATTTCTAAAGAACATTTTGAACAGATTTTTCATAGTTTCCATCAGCTTGATTGCGGATCAGCAAAAAAATACGCTGGACTAGGCATTGGCTTGTCATTAGTGAAAAGTATTGTTGAAAAACATGGCGGAAAAGTATGGGTTCAAAGCGAGCCAGGAAAAGGATCTACATTTTTTACCATAATACCATCGAATACAAATTGAAAACCGCGTTGTGGATTGTGGGTGAATTTTATATAAGTGGGTGAATAGTGATGAGTGATATTGGCAAGAGTAAAACTATTTTGTATGTGGAAGATGATGAATCAAACCGACAATTGGTTAGAAAACTCTTGTCAACAGAAGGTTATAGGATTATCGAGGCTGAAGACGCTATTACTGGTATTGATATGGCTAATGAATTTCAGCCAAATTTAGTTTTGATGGATATGAATATGTATGGTCTTGATGGTTACGAAGCCGCTACTCGAATAAAAAGCATTGAAGCTTGCGCCCATATTCCCATAATTGCATTAACAGCGAATGTTAGACCAGGGGACAAGGAAAAGAGCCTTATCGCCGGATGTAATGGGTATATGACCAAGCCGATTAACGTTGATAGTTTTGTTTCGGAGCTTGAAGAATACATTGGTGGTCGCCAGGATATATTAAGTGAAGAACAGGCATCTAAACATCTTAAGGAGTACAGTAATAAGTTGGTTGATCGTTTGGAGGGTAAGGTACGCGAACTCAGTGCGATAAATCGAGGGTTGGAACAACGTGTTATTGAAAAAGCAAATGAAATAAAAGCCACGGAAAAGATATTGATGCAATCAGAAAAAATGGCATCGATTGGGCAATTGGCCGCTGGTGTCGCTCATGAAATAAATAATCCAGTAGGTTATATTAATTCCAATCTTGGCACACTCAAAGTTTACATCAATGATTTGATCGAATTGATCGAAGTGTATGAAGCCCAGGAAGAGAGTATTGAACAGGGGAGTGGAGCATTAGAAATATTGAAGGCGGCGAAAAAGAAAGTGGACTTGGAGTACCTGAAGGCAGACGTCAAGGATTTGGTCGGCGAGTCACTTGAAGGCGTGAATCGTGTGAAGAAAATAGTGCAGGATTTAAAAGACTTTTCTCATGAAGCGGAAGTGGAGAAAGAATGGACGGATTTGCACAAATGTCTCGATAGCACCTTAAATATCGTCAATAATGAAATTAAATACAAAGCCACAGTGGAAAAGCACTATGGGGATTTGCCTCAAGTATTTTGTATGTCCTCGCAAATCAATCAGGTTCTGGTGAATATTCTGGTGAATGCCGCTCATGCTATTGAGAAATCCGGTGTGATTACGCTCACTACGAGCGCGGAAAATGATTGGATATGTATTGAGATTCGAGACACAGGTAAAGGAATCACGGAAGAAAATCTGAATAAGATATTCGATCCTTTTTTTACTACCAAACCGATCGGCAAGGGAACTGGACTAGGGTTGTCATTATCTTTCGGGATTATCCAAAATCATGGTGGTCGTATTGATGTAAGTAGCGAGCTGGGCTCTGGGTCGTGTTTTTCTATTTGCTTACCCGTGTGTGAGGACCTAGATGAATTGCAGGAGATTAATCATTCGCCTTAAATTGCTTTTGTTAAATCAGGTGTTGATTGATGTGTGAGACGTTTTCATATTTTTATCCCGTTCGTTTTGTCTTACCTATTAATGGGAAAAATACGTTTGAATTGTTTTTTGTAGTGCGTTTCCTTCAATAGGTTTGCTCAAGTAACTATCCATTCCTGAATCTGAACATAAGGCAATTCTATCTTCAGACGTATGTGCGGTGAGGGCGACAATGGGAATAGCTGGCATATGACGTTCATTTTCAAGTTGACGTATTGCCTGAGTTGACACAAAACCATCCATTTCAGGCATTTCACAATCCATAAAAATAAGGTCAAAACTTTCGGATCTGGCATTGAGATTGTGAGATTTGAAATGAGTTAATGCGAGCAGGCCGTTTTCGGCACGCTGTACCCGATGCCCCAGTTTGCGTAGCATTGCGGCAGCAACCTGATAATTAACGTCATTGTCTTCAGCGACAAGTAAGTGCAGGTTTACCGCACTGTGCTGACTGGTCATTTCATCTGTTACTGTTGTGCTTTGAGTATCTGCGTCGGTATTTGTGATGTGTTTTCCCAACGCTTTTACGAACAGTGAGTACAGCTCATCGGCAAGAATGGGTTTTTGTGCTGCAAGGGCTATATCCCAGTTTCGGTATTCTTCAGTTGTTGGTAAATGACTTGTGGCGGACAGCAGTATATTGGTGTAAGTGTGCTTGCTAGCTCGGGATTTGAGTGTTTTTGCCAACTCTATGCCGTTCATAACCGGCATATCAAGATCAATGGAGATAAGATCGTAGGGTTTTTGTTCCTCCTCGGCCTTGTCGATCATCTCCAATGCAACCATCCCGTTCTCTGCATCGTCGACTTGCATGCCATGCATGAGCAACTGTTCTTTCACGACATCACAGTAGCTCTTGTTGTCATCCACCAATAACAGCTTGCAGTTCGATAGACTAAGGTGATCAACGGGTTCGAGTGTTTCAGTCACACTTTGAAGTGGGACGGTGAACCAGAAAGTCGAACCAATGCCATAGTGACTATCAAAACCGATTTGTCCTCCCATCATTTCTGTCAGTTGTTTACTGATAGTCAATCCTAAACCTGTCCCGCCATATTTTCGGGAGATGCTTGCATCTGCCTGACTAAAATCTTCGAACAATTTTGTCTGTTGCTCCTCGGTAATGCCAATCCCCGTGTCTTTGACTGCTATGTGTACACCTTTCGCGTCGGCCAGAGGTTCAATGTTGAGTAATATTTCACCGGCTTCGGTGAATTTGAAAGCATTGCCCAACAGATTGATAACAATTTGCCGTATTCTTGTTTCATCTCCATTCCAGATGCGTGGCATCTTCGGGTCGATCCGACAAATCAGTTCCAGTTTTTTCTCTCGGGCTTGTGCCGTGAACAAACTGACGCACTCCTGTCCAAGGTGACAAATATTAAAAATATTATTCTCAAGCTGCATTTTGCCAGCAGCGATCTTCGAGTAATCGAGGATCTCGTTGATGACGCTCAGCAGTGTTCGTCCAGAGTTATAAATAACGTCCGTGTAATAGCGCTGAGTATTATTCAGCTTGGTATCGCTCAGGAGTTCTGCCATACCCAACACGCCGTTCATCGGTGTGCGAATTTCATGGCTCATCTTGGCAAGAAACTCACTTTTGGCTTTGCTTTCGGCAATTGCATGGTTTTTTTCCAATTGTCCCTGTCGAAGTTTCTGAATCATGGCCATGAACAAGACTAAAGAAAGAACCAGGATGGCCATATTGATGGCATCCCAGCTAATGAAATCCATTCTTGAATAGAAATAGGTGTTTATCATGCCGTAGATAATCACGAATGCGAAAGAAAACCAGGCCAGTGTGAATTGCCTCGCCAAGCTATTGCCCTGCTGCCATAACCATATTCCGGAGAAAATAATGGTGAAAACAGACAGGGTATAGCTGAGTATCATCAGAAAAATGCCCGCATAGAGATAGACAGAACTCAACAGGAGGATGGAGATCAGTATGATAAGAATGCACCAAATGAAGAAATGACAAATCACATTGATTCGGGGTGCCAGGTTTTTCAGATCAAGAAACTCCTGACTGAACCGTATAAAGCTCAAAGACATGATTGCTGTGAAAAGAATAAAGCCGTGGTTTCGTAACCAAGAGTTATCCGGCCAGAGATAGATTAGCGCATAGCCTTTGAGGGTGAACTGCACTAATGTGGCACCTGTTACAAAAAGAGCAAAGTAAGCGAATGTTCTGTTTTTGAGTACTACCGCAGCAATCACACTCAATAGGGTCAACAGTGCCATTGCTCCATAGTTAAGCCATGTGATCAATTCCGTGGTTTGATTTTGAAAAAGATAGGTGCTTTCAGGTCGTAATGAAATAGAATTTAGAACAGAGCGATTCATTCCTGCAACCCTGACTCGCACCAGGATATCTCGTTGTTCCTCGGCTTTGATCGTTAAAGGAAATAAAAAGAAACGTGTTTTGATCTTGCGGTCAGAAAAACGGTAGTTATTACCAAATGAAGCCTGTTCCAGTAGCTCATTACCTTCATAGATAAAAAGAGTGGTATCACGAACTGTTAAGTTATTGTTTTCAAACACCAGCCGCCAGTCGCTGTTACTGGTATTGTGTAGTCGTAACCCACCCCATACGGTGGTGATTTTAAAAATTGATCCAGGGTAATCCCTGTCAAAACGCAACCAGCTCTTATCTTGATCTTTTAAGTAGTCGTGAAAACTGGCGAGCATCTGTTTGGGGCTCGATTCACTGTCGTTTTCTTCCTTTACCAAAATCGTCTGACTAATAGGGAAGCTGTCAGAATTTGACCAGTCTAACTCTGAAATAATGCCGTGTTGTGGTGCTGACAAGGCCAAAGCGCAATTTGTGAGTAAGCACAGTATGAAAACCGTCAAAGTTGATTTCATATGATGCGAAGTCCCGTTCAACAATAGTGGAAGAGCAATAGTGAAAGGTGTGTCAAAATATCAAGACTTATCTTTGAAGGTAGCTAACTGAGTTAATGTGTCAAAGAAATGGGAAGGCATTCACAAAAAAATATGCGCATTCAAACACTGTATTTAGAAAATGAACACAAAGGCTTAGCGAGGATAAATTTGTTCTGATTCAAATAAAACTTCTTTTTGGTACTGCTATACTCTAAATGCGATTATCATTAAGTGCTTATAACTATCTGATAAATGGCTCAAAAAAGCGGATTGCTTTACTTCTGCATCATCGGAAGTAAAGTCTGATACAGAAAACTTCTGAAAAATGGATCTGCTCACGAAGGGGATGTTGTTGGATTGGCTAGTTGATTCATTCAATTTGCTCTGAAAGCGGGTGATATTTTTCTTCCTATTATTAATAGCATATTGACAGTTTATTAACGGTGTTTAATAGATTGGGAGTGCAACCCATCATGCGACGATGGAATGGTTGGGGTGACGAAGCCAACAGTTACCCGCTCAAGGTGAATGCAAAACAGTTTCTTCAGCAACGGCTGGGATCCGCAAAATCCCTTGTTGAGGCGTCCTTATCTTCGGTACGTACCCGGGTACCGGAAAGTCGATTGTCACAGCATCCTCTCATAACAACGGATAGCGAAACCCGCGTGCGTCATGCCAGAGGACAGAGCTTGCCTGACTGGCTTGCCATGCGCAGTGGTGAGATTGAGGTTTTTCCCGATGCAGTAGCTTATCCAATCACGTCTGAAGACGTTCGTGAATTGTTCGATTATGCGGAATTGCAGGACGCACTGCTGATTCCCTATGGTGGCGGTACTTCAGTGGCTGGACATATTAATCCACCTGCTTCTGACAAACCCGTGCTGACCGTTGATATGGGCAGAATGAACCAGTTGCTTAACTTGGATGAACACAGTCAGATTGCAACGTTTGGTGCGGGGGTCGCTGGACCGGATTTGGAAGCGCAGTTGCGCGCACGCGGATATACACTGGGGCATTTCCCTCAGTCCTTTGAGTTATCCACCTTGGGTGGTTGGGTAGCGAGTCGTTCCAGTGGTCAGCAGTCGATGCGTTATGGGCGTATCGAACAACTGTTTGCGGGTGGTCGCGTGGAAACACCACAGGGTAGTTTGGAAATCCCCAGTTTTCCGGCTTCTTCGGCAGGTCTGGATATACGAGAAATGCTGCTCGGTTCTGAAGGGCGTATGGGCATACTGACCGAAGTCAAGGTGAGGGTGACACGGTTGCCTGAACAAGAACATTTTTACGTGGCGTTTGTGCCTGATTGGCCGAGCGCTGAAAAATTGGCTCGGAAGCTTGTGCAAAACAAAACCCCCTTATCCATGTTGCGAGTCAGCAATGCTGTGGAAACCGAAACCCATCTCACTCTGGCCGGTCACCCACATCTGGTTTCACTGCTAACGTGTTATCTCAATTGGAGGGGGTGCCATAATAATAAATGCATGGTGACCTACGGAGTCACGGGTAGTCGGCAGCAGTGTCGCTCAGCACGACGACAAACGAACCGGCTTTTGCGACGTGTCGGAGGCGTTGGCACGGGGAAACTACTGGGCAAAAAATGGCAGCACAGCCGGTTTCGTAGTCCGTATCTGCGTGAAACCCTGTGGGAGTTGGGTTATGTGGTGGATACTCTGGAAACGGCCACCGACTGGATCAATGTGTCGCCTATGGTAGAGTCTATCGAGCAGGCCTTACAGGATGAAGCAGGACAATATCCCCTACATGTGTTGACTCATTTATCGCATCTTTATGCGCAAGGTTCGAGTATATATACAACCTACATTTTTCCAATGGCAGACAGTTATGAGAATACACTACAACGCTGGCAGTGTTTGAAAAGCGCTGGAAGTGAAGCAGTCGTGCGTAATCGCGGTACTATCAGTCACCAACATGGTGTGGGTGTGGATCATGCGCCTTATCTGGTGAAAGAAAAAGGGGTGTTGGGCATGTCGGCTATTGAACAACTCTGTCGGCATTTTGACCCGCAGCAGAGGATGAATCCTGGAAAACTGATCGATGATGCGGGGAGATCGATGGAATGACCAGTATTGGCAATCAGCAGTCGCGTGATGATCTTTGGCGGCGGCTAAAAGAAAACCGGGATAAAAATGGGAATGAAAACCAGAGCCTCCAGGCAAAGCAACAATGGGATCTGCTTGTTATTGGCGGCGGCATAGTCGGCGCAGCGATATTGCGTGAAGCGGCTCGTTTGAAATTAAAGGTTTTACTTGTTGAGCAACAGGATTTTGCCTGGGGGACGTCTAGTCGCTCGTCAAAAATGGTGCATGGTGGTTTACGCTATATCGCCAGTGGTGATTTAAAAATTACACGCGAATCTGTGCATGAACGCCAGCGTTTATTAAAGGAGGCACCAGGCTTGGTGCAACCCATGCAATACCTGTTTGCCGATCGTAAATGGCATTTTCCCGGCCGTTGGGTTTTTACCATTCTATTGTGGATTTATGATTTATTTGCAGGTAAGGCGGATCACCGGTATTTGAAACCGGACGAATTGTTTTTACAAGCGCCGCACTGGAATCCGAAAGGTTTGCGAGGAGCCAGCCAGTACATGGATGCGGCCACGGATGATGCGCGACTGGTATTGCGTGTGTTGCAAGAAGGTATTGGCCAAGGGGGTGAGGCGCTAAACTATGTCGAAGTGAAATCGCTGATTAAAGAAAATGGGCAAGTTGCTGGTGTTCGGGTAGTAAACCATGAAAACAATGAAGCGCTTGATATTTCTGCGCGTGTCGTCGTTAATGCCACTGGCGCCTGGGCAGATGCGTTAAGAGGTGATGCGCTGCAGGACGATAAAGCAAGCGGGAAAAAACCAGAGAAAAAAATCCGACCTCTCAGAGGTAGTCATTTGCAGTTACCCTACTGGCGCTTGCCGGTATCGCAATCCATTACGCTGATGCATCCCCGTGATCGGCGACCCCTATTTATTTTTCCGTGGGAAGGCGTGACGGTGGTAGGTACCACGGATCTTGATCATAGGGAAGATATGCAGTGCGAAGCCCGTATGAGCACAGGAGAACTGGATTATTTATTTGAGGCAATAGAAAACCAGTTTCCCTCAAGGAACATTATCCACGATGATGTTATCTCGACCTTTGCCGGTGTTCGCCCAGTGGTTGGTACGGGTAATCTAAATCCATCCAAAGAAAAACGCGATCACTGTGTATGGGAAGACAAAGGGCTGATCACAGTCACCGGCGGTAAACTGACTACTTTTCGAGTGATCGCCCTGGATGTATTGAAAGTGGCTTCGCGAAGTTTGCCTCAGGCTTGTCTCACAAATTGGGATCAGCGTATTTTTGACGATATTCCCTTGGCTGGTCAGTTAAGATTATTACTGCCCTCGGATCAGGCACGACGTGTAATGGGGCGATACGGTGACTGCATCGTGGATTATTTAGCGGAAGAAAAAGATAGTAATCTAACGTTGATTCCTGGCACTCATACGCTTTGGACTGAACTGAAATGGGCCGCGGCGAATGAATCAGTTTGTCATCTTGATGATTTGCTGTTGCGTCGCACCCGGATGGGATTGCTTGTGCGCCAGGGAGCATTGGAGCATTTGCCGCGTGTCAGGGAATTATGCCAACAGGTGCTGGGTTGGTCGGATGAAAAGTGGACGACGGAGCAGGCGCGTTATCAGATGATTTGGCAGAAGTACTATAGTCTGCCGGTCTAGGAATGCACTCGCACGCTCCCGCAAGAGAGGGTGCCGCTGTCTCTGTGAGCAGTTTTATCAGCCGCTATATAGCAAAATGCATGGAGTTTGGTGTCGATTTATAAGTCAATTAAAGGGATCACCGCTTATCCTGAGTTGTAGTGTATGGGGTTTGATCAGTGGCCGGAATAGATATCTAACTGGCCAAATACGACCTTCCGGCTTCGTTATGCCGCTATTCAAAATCTTTATCGTATCGCCCTAATCTAGAAAGGCTTTATTGAAGTGGATTGCCTTTAAAATGATAGGGATATTAGACAACAAAAACAAAAACGAATATCCGTTTTTTCAAGCTACTGGGGAAAATAACCTATGTCCAAATTAAACACGCCAGTGAAAACACTGGCTATGGCGATTGCTGTTGCATCAGCGCCGACTGTGGTTTTTACGGCGAATGCTGAAGAGGGAGCAAATTCTATTATTGAAGAAGTCACCGTCACTGCTCGTAGACGGGTGGAGAATTTGCAGGATATTCCTGTCTCAGTGACTGCGTTTAATGCGTCTGATATTGAAGAAGTGGGCGTCACAGATCTTACCCATATCAGTGAAATGACGCCCAACCTGATGGTACAGCCTAATACAGGTGGCAGTGATGGCGTTGCGATTTGCATGCGGGGTTTATGCCGCACCGATTTCACCTTGACCGAAGATCCCATGGTAGGGACCTATCTTGATGGGGTGTATATTAGTAAATCAGTGGGTTCATTGTTTGATATGGCTGAATTAGAGCGTGTGGAAATCCTGCGCGGTCCTCAAGGGACCTTGTACGGGAGAAACACCTTAGGTGGTGCTGTATTAATGCATACGCGCAAGCCCACGGGTGACTATGGTCACAAGGTGAGTGTCACTGCAGGTAATTTTGGTCGTAAAGATGCCAAAGTGTATGCTGAATTTCCTATCGTTGAAAAAGTGGCCGGTAGCTTGTCGCTGATGTCAAAAAACCGTGATCCCTATGTTGAAAACAGTCAGGGCAGTGATCGTTGGGATGAAGATAATTTGGCGGCCCGTGGTGCGCTTCGCTTTGAACCAAATGATAAGATGACAGTGGATTATGCCATGGACTGGCAGAAAAAACGGGAAACACCACCGGCGGTACAGCTGACATCGGCATCGGGTACTAACGTTATTCACCCAGATTACGGGCTTGTACCAGGTATCGGTTTTGGCGAACGTTATGTTGGTGATGCACGTCCTGACTATGAAGATGAAATCAGCACCTACGGTGAGTCTTTCAGCGATGTGGATATCAAAGGCCATAATCTAACCATGACCTTTGAACTGGCCGATGGACTCACACTGAAATCAATTACCGGTTATCGAGACGTCAAGAACGATATGATGAATAACTCCAGTGGAGCTTCGACGCCGTTTATCTTCACCCATGATACCTTTGATTTGGAAGCGAAAAGCCAGGAGTTTCAGTTATCCGGTGCGGTTATGGATAATGCCATCGATTATGTTGTTGGCGCCTTCTATTTCAATGAGGAGGGAGAGTATTTCAACGACCAGGAAATAGATGCTTTTAATGTGGACAATCTCTCGTTTACCGGTATTGATAATACCAGTACCGCCTTATTTGGTGAGTTGACTTGGCATGCAACAAGCCAGATAGAAGCCTCTTTCGGTTTGCGTTATACGGATGAGGACAGAGAAGGTATTCATACAGTGACTGCCTTCATTGGTGAAGCGCCTACATATACGCCCATTCCCGGTGGTTTTGTTTTTCTTAATACCGATGCACAAACCTTTAAAGGTGTACCGCAAAGTTATGAGACGGAAGTGGATGACACCAGCGTTGCACCGCGCTTGTCGGTTAGTTATAAGGTTGATGATGACTTAATGACCTATGCTACCTACGCCGTTGGTTTCAAAAGTGGTGGTTTTAACGCGCGTAGCTTCACACCCTTGCAATGGGGGCCTTATGATGAAGTGAAGTTGGACAGCTATGAGATCGGCATGAAGTCCAATTGGATGGATAATCGAGTGAAGTTAAATATGGCAGCATTCTACGAAGAGATAACCGATGTTCAGGCGCAGGTTAATAGCGTCGACCCAGATGGTCAGGGTGGTTTTTCCGTGGTGATTGAGAATGCAGCGGAGGCGACGATAACGGGTTTCGAGGCTGAAGTGCTGATTCGTTTGATTGAGGGCTTGGATATCAGTGCTGGTTTAGGCTATACCGATGCGGAGTATGACAAATTTATTTCTGTGGGTGTTGACGTCTCTGATGACAGGGATTTTGAGTTCACACCAAAAAACAACCAGAATATCTCGTTGAATTATCTGTTTCCAACATTCACCGACCTAGGTAGCTTAACAGCTCGGTTGGATTGGTCTCGACAAAGTAAGGTGCGTTTTACACCCAAGATCAGTGGCAATGATGATCTTGAACAAGAGGCTTACGACGTCGTAAACGCTCGCCTAAACTTTGATAATGTTGATTTGGCCAATGGCAGTTTTGGTGTGTCTTTGTGGGTGAAAAACCTGACTGATGAAGAGTATAAGATCGGTGGCTATGAAGTAGATGCTGGAGATCCGGCTGTTGGAGGATTAGGTCGTGTGGGTATCAGCCAATGGGATGAGCCTCGCACTTACGGCTTGGATGTAATTTATCGTTTTGGCTCGATGAAATAATCGACTATTTCTCTTTATACAAAACCCCTTACCGTGCAAACGGTAAGGGTTTTTTTTGAAGCATGAAAAAGCCGTAATCCCACCAACTACATATATCGTATGGTCATCACTGCTGTTCGACTCTACACTGCTGGCCGTTTAACCCAGTTCTACGGCAGTATAAGTAACCGTTGTAGGGTGCAATAAGCTTGCGCATTGCACCCTACGTACTGATTATTCATGCAAATAGGTAGTTGATGTAATGACGTGGGACCATTCGGTAGATTTTTTGGTAGTTGGCTCCGGTGGTGGTGGTATGACCGCCGCTATCCGAGCGCATGATTTAGGCATGGATACCTTATTGATTGAAAAAGCGCCGGTCTATGGTGGTTCAACGGCCTGGTCGGGTGGTGTTATCTGGGTGCCGGACAACACCTGCATGTCGGCGCTCGGTATGCAGGACAGCCAGGAAGAAGGGCTTGCTTACCTGGAAAAAATTACCGAAGGCAAAGCCAATAGTGCACAGCTGCGGGCTTATGTGGCGGAAGCCCCCAGGATGATGAAATACCTTGAGCAAAACACATACCTTCAGTTTATCAGTATTGAAGATTACCCTGATTACTACCCGGAACTGAAGGGAGGAAAATTTGGAGGGCGATCTTGTGAACCAAAACGCTTTGATGCTTTGCGCCTTGGAGATGAATTTAACAAACAAAATCTGCATGAGTACAGTTATTATATTTTCGGTTTTTTAACCACGCTGGCCCGCGAAGGCAAACCCATGATGAAGGGTAGTCTTGCGGGTTATGGCCTTTTGTTGTGGGAGACATTAACGTATCTTTTCAATATTCCCGCCCGTTTGCGCGGCAGGCGCAATACCCGCCTGACCTTGGGTGGTGCCATTGTTGCTCGTGCCAGATTATCGCTAATGGATAGAAAAGTGCCGCTTTGGTTGAATACCTCTCTCATCGAGTTGATTACTGAAGAAGGTAAAGTCGTTGGTGTTTTAGTAGAGAAAGACGGCAAACTTATGCGCATTCAGGCACGGCGTGGTGTACTGCTGGCAATGGGAGGATTTGAACAAAACGAGGCATTGCGTGAGAAATACCAACAAGCGCCCACAGGAAATGCCTGGACTGCAGGAGCGAAAAGCAATACCGGTGATGCGATTGCGATAGGTGAGAAAATTGGAGCAGACTTAGGCCTGATGGATGATGCGTGGTGGAGCCCGGTTTTCAAAATACCTGAAGATGGCTATTTGCGACTGGTGATATTTGAAAAAAACCTGCCAGGTGGCATCATTGTGAATAAAAAAGGGGCGCGCTTTATGAATGAAGCGGCACCTTATAATGATATTGGCAAAGCGATTTATGCTGCACATCAGCAGTCACCCTGCATTCCAGCTTACCTGGTGTTTGATCGTACATATCGTAACAAGTACCCCGTTGGAAAAGTGTTTCCGGGCCGCAATCAACCCGACTGGATGGTGCCAAAATATTTGAAAAACTGGATGCAAAAAGATAAGACGCTATCAGGGCTTGCGAAAAAAATCGGCGTGGATGCTGAAGGTTTGTTGCACACGGTAGATCGTTTTAACGAATACGCCCGCGCTGGAATTGATGCGGATTTTCATCGTGGTGAAAGTGCACAGGACCGCTACTATACTCTCTTGTCTGAAGGGCCTAATCCATCGTTAGCACCACTAGAGCGGGGCCCTTATTATGCTGTCCCCGTTTGGCCTGGAGATTTGGGTACGAAAGGTGGATTAAAAACCGATGAAAAAGCCAGGGTCATAAGCAAGCAAGGTGACGTTGTAGAGGGTCTTTATGCAACGGGTAACTGCACCGCTGTTGTAATGGGGCATACTTATCCGGGGGCAGGCGGTACGATAGGTCCTTCCATGACATTTGGTTTTATTGCAGCGGAACATGCTGCGCAGTCAGAAAATGTCGGCTGACGATATTAAAAAACACGCTCAACGTGAATCGACGATACAAGCAAATTGCATGGTTGATTATCTGCAATCGATTCAGAAATACTGAGGGTAGGTGATTGATAAGGCTAGTTGGTAGCATAATTAAATAATCAATGAGTTGCGATTTGTCCGCGACTTATTGGCCTGCGGCAACAGTATCGACCAACGCATTACAGCCTACCAAACTTAGCAAAGATGGTGCAGTCGAAATGCTGAAGGGAGCTGTTTTCTTTAACAGATTGATGCCAATGATATTGCGTGTGCCTGGGGGCAATTCTGCAACTTCGACATCTTCTACCCTGCAGCCTTTTGCCAGCTGCAGCGAGTCAATACGATAAATCTCAATGTTCTGGTGCCTGCCATTAGCGAGCAAAGCAACCTCCTGGTGTGACCAGGTTGCCTTGCGCTGACTTTTCAGCTTTGCAAGCACATCGCTTGCCAGAGCTACCGGCCCTGAACCGGTATCCAGCATAAATTCCGTTTTGCCGTAACCGTCCAGATAGGCCTCAAGGTAGAACACATCCGTACCCTTTTCGTAGAGGGGGATATCAATTTGTTCAGCCGCGTGAATGGAAGCAGACATCAGGGCAGCGCCAATCAAGTAGCGACACTGTCGTCGCATGGTGTTTATTGACTTCGTTGTTTTTTTACTGGCTAATACCATAATGCAACCCATTGCGTGCCTAACATAACATATTAGAGGTGCATCATTGTAACCATACAGGCGGAAAGCACAGTGTCTATTATTTCGCAAAATTACCAACTGATATCCTGAAATTCCAAAACGGTTTAAACATTGCCAAATCTATACTCAACTGAAAGCGGTAATTTTGATTTAACAGAGATTTACTATTAACAAATTGGCGCCTTATACCATCTATTTTATTTTTGCCATTTTGTCTTCTATACAAACAAATAAGGATTACATATATAGCAATTTTATAACCCATTTAACTAAAGTCACTAGATTATCAAGAAAAGATTATATATAAGACATCGCCGCTCATAACTAACAGCAGATTTATTCAGTAATAATCTATTGATAGGTGGTCACAAACTATCCAGCTTGTATTGTTGGGCGTACACTCCGCAGAAATGTTTTCACAACGTTTTGCATATATAAAATCCAATCATGTATTTCGTAAATGCGGATTTATAACATGGAGTTGCCTTATGAAAACTTTTCCAAGAACTACTTTATTTCTCATAACCATCATTCTAGTGTCCTGCGCATCACAACAACAACTATCTGAACGTGATGCACTTTCAAAATTTCACTCTGTGGCCAGTTTGAAGCAGTCATTTGAGCGAGCCGATCATCAATCACTCGCGCTGCTTTCGCAAACCAGCTACCGGAAAGCGAAAGATGCCTTAGCCGAGGCGAAATCAAATGCGATGAAAAATAATCCAAAAGCGGATGCTGTTGCCATTAGTGGACAAAAATACCTGGACCGTGCGATTTCCAATGCCGACTCTGCCAGCGATATATTTTCTGAAGTCTTGGAAGCGCGCAATGGTGCAGTTAAACGTGGTGCCCTGGAAGAATCAGCGAAAGCTATGGGCGAGGCGGACAAGGACTTTAAAGAACTGACCCTGGCACTGGAAACCGGTGATGCAGATAAAGCTAAAATACGCCGTCCGGAAATGATTCAACGCTATTACCGTTTAGAGTTGGCATCGATCAAAAAAGCCACCGTTGATGATGCAAAAAGTACACTTTTCCGCGCGAAAGCCAACAAGGCCCATAAGTACGCGCCCAAAACCTACGCATCGGCTGAAAAGGAACTCGACCTGGCTGCATCCATACTTGATTCTGACATGAATAGCAGGGATAGAGCCGCACAGGCTGCTGAAAAATCCGTATGGTTAGCCGAAAGAAGCATGAGTATTAGTGATACCGTTAAGGAGTTTCGAAGCAACGATTTTGAATTAGAAGATATCGTATTGTGGTACCAATCGCAGTTGTCCAGGGCAACTCAGCCACTTAACACAGAAATACCCTTAAATATGCCTAACAATAACCTGATCAATTCGGTGTCAAGCTCGATAGAAAATCTGGTTGCAGAGCGCAACGAGATTGAAACAGCATTAATGGATAGTGAGCGGCGCTATTCTGACGCGATGACAAGCAGTCAAACCGAGTTGGCAGCGATGGAAAGGCGTCAAAAAAACGTCGATGAAGAACGAATACATCAAACCCTTGCAGAGAAAAAAATTCAGGAAAAACTGGCGGGTGTCCAGGGTATTTTCAATGAGGATGAAGCAACCGTTTATCTTCAGAGAAATAACATTCTGATCAGAGCGCATGGCTTTTGGTTTCCATCAGGGAAAAGTGAAATAGAGTCTCAAAACTTTTCCATCTTGAACAAAATTGCAAAAGCAATCAGCTTCTTTCCTGGCGCCAGTATTGTCATTTCAGGGCACACAGATTCAGTTGGCAGTGAAGAGACAAATATGGTTTTATCCATAGATCGAGCAGTAAAGGTTTCTCGTTTTCTCAATGAAGTCGGCAATGTAGCATCTGATAGACTGGCATCAGAAGGCTTTGGCAAAACAAAACCGGTAGAGAGCAATGGAACCCCTGAAGGGCGTGCAGCCAACCGGCGCGTGGAAGTGCTTATTGTCAACTAACAATACACTCGGTATTGCCTGGCAATAGATAAGAGGATATTCAATTATAAGCCGGTACCACCATCCAGTGAGAGTAAATCTCCCGTGGTGTAGCTGCTTGCGCTACTGGCAAGGTAAAGGGCAGCGCCGGTAACTTCTTCCGGTTTGGCATGACGGCGTAAAGGCGTATTTTTTATAAAAGCATCATATATCGTTTTGTCTTTACGTAGTCCGCTACTCATTTTTGTTTCAACAATACCACAGACAATGGCGTTAACGCGTACACCAAAGGGGCCTAGTTCTTTCGCAAGACTTTTTGTCAAGGCATTTAAGGCAGCTTTTGATACACAATAGGCTCCAGCGCCCTCTAATGGTCGTAATGAACCAGCGGAGGAAATATTAATAATCGAACCATGGCCACGTTTAGCCATTTCTCCGCCTATCGCTCGACAGAGAAGAAAGGGGCCGGTTAAGTTGATATCCATAATTTTTTGCCATGCAGCTAGTGAGGTATCAACCAGTCGATCTGAAATAGGGCTGGTGGCGGCATTGTTGACAAGAACGTCAACAGTGATCTGTCGTTGTTCCAATTCAAGCAGCAATTTATCGATATCCTGAGCCCGTCCTACATGGGCTGGTATTACGATTGCGCGACCTGGCATCGGCTTAATTTCATTAGCTACCGATTCAAGCGCTTCTTGGTTGCGCGAACACAGGACAACTGTAGCACCCTGACGGGCATAGGCGCGCGCGATACTGCGTCCGATGCCTCTGGAAGCGCCAGTGATTAGTGCGGTTTTTTGATCGAGAGAAAATAGATCGTTCATCCTGAGTACTCCTGTTAGTCGTTTTCTCAAATGATATGTACTACATAGTGACTATGTTAGATCTCTGTAAAGCAGCGGGGCAGTTGTTAAACATACGGCTGGTTAATGGTTAATTCTAATTAATGCGAAATATGCGCCAAGAGGCTGAGCGTTAACTGATGTTAATGTAACTGGCTTTTATATGATCCTGTCATTGAATTAAAAAGACGACTTCCTTGATTAAACAATGGACAAATTAATAAAGATTGAATGAGGGGGTATTGCTGGATGCAAATAGGTAAAACTACTTCCTTGATTTTGCCTATTTGCCTATTTGCCTATTTGCCAATAAGCTGCATTGCCTGCTTGTAGGGATGCGCATCGCCATCCAACCAATGAATGTCTGCTCCGCGACGCTGCATACGACGAAACCAGGTATCCTGTTTTTTGGCAAAGTGATGAATCGCTGAATTTAATTTTTGAAAGAGATCGTTTTTGTTTAATTTACCCTGTAAATAATAACTGACAAATCGGTATTCCAGCCCCAGAAAATCCAGCTTTTCCCAAGAAGTACCGGCTTTATGCAATGCGTCGACTTCTTCGATCAGGCCATTGTCTAGTCTGTCTTTTAAGCGTTGTGTGATGCGTTGTCTGAGCACGGCACGTTCCCACTGGGTGCCGAAAATTAGTGGTTTAATATGGGGGTAAGGGGGATGGTTTTGCGTCTCGCTGTCCTCACCGGTTGCAATCTCAATGGCGCGTATCAGCCGTTCGCG
Organism: Gammaproteobacteria bacterium; assembly: GCA_003353945.1. GTDB lineage: Bacteria > Pseudomonadota > Gammaproteobacteria > Pseudomonadales > PIVM01 > PIVM01. The sequence goes on along the minus strand of PIVM01000020.1, from coordinate 6,180 downwards.
ATCCAGAAGATTGGTGTTGTTGTGCTGAACCGGGCGCAGTTGCAATAATTGCTCAGTCAGTTGCTGATGGGATTTGTCTGCCAATGCGTTTCGCAGGGATTGGTTTTCTGCAATTTGGACCAAGCGGTAGCCCTTTAATGCCGCTTCTAGATACAAACCTGTGCCGCCACATAATACGGGAAGTATCTGACGCTGATGCAGCGTATCAAAACAATTAACAAAGTGTTGCTGAAAATCAAAGACGCTGAATTCGTAATCAGGGTCGACAATATCAATCAAATGGTAAGGTAGGGTGCCGTACTCCTGCAGATCTTTGCCGCTTCCAATATCAAGACCACGGTATACCTGACGGGAATCGGCGGAAATAATTTCACCCGATAAGGCATTGGCCAGCTGTACGGCCAGTTGTGTTTTGCCTGAAGCAGTGGCGCCTAGCACCACTAGTAAATTAAAGTCCTTCATTTGGCAAGGCTTTTGTTATGGTGCCGGAGAGGCGGAAAGAGGCGGGGAAATATAACAAGCCTACAGTTAGTTGACCAGTTATATTCTGTGGTCATAGTTCGGCGAGTGATACCCATAGATATCTTAATTAACAAATAGTTATGTTGAAAATAAGGGCTCTTGAGTGGATTGTCAGACAAATTGTCTTGGTGGTCCGTAATTATATTATTTTCCTTTGATTCTCATCAAGAATAGCAAATAGTACCAGTAGACTAATAGGTGATAGTCTAGCTCATCAAAAATAGTCCATTCTAAGAGAGCTTTAGCAAGAGAGAGCGGAGGTAATTTCATGGGTGCCACAAGCAAATCCACGTTGACTCGGCGTCGGTTTATGCAGGCCAGTGGGGCAACGGCGCTGTTTGCGGCGGGGTCTGTCCCTTTACTGCATTTTTCCAAAGCCATGGCGCAGCCACAAAAGCGGGCAACGGAAAAACTAAAAAATTGGGAAGATCTTTATCGGCAGCGCTGGACATGGGATTCCGTGGCCAAGGGGTCACACGGCTGGGCGAATTGCCGTAGCGCCTGTGAGTGGGATCTTTATGTAAAAAACGGCGTGGTGGTCAGGGAAGAGCAGACCGCAACCTATGCACAGTCTGAGGAAGGGGTTCCTGATTTCAATCCCCGGGGTTGCCAAAAGGGCGCCTGTTATACCGAGGTCATGTACGGCCCAAGTCGGTTGACGCTACCCATGAAGCGGGTTGGGCCACGAGGTTCCGGCAAGTGGGAGAAGGTCAGTTGGGAGCAGGCGATCAATGAGATCGCTGAAAAAATGATTGATGTAGCCAGCGAACACGGTGCAGACACCATTTATCAGGATTTGGGCCCCAATTTTGAGAATGGTCCTACGACTGTTGGCCGTTTCAAATTTCTCTTTATGACCGGTGGCACTTTTGCCGATAACTGGGCAGAAATTGGTGATTTGAATCATGGTTCCAGTCTCACTCTGGGTTTTGCCCATACTGGGGGTTCCAGTGATGAGTGGTTCCTGTCGGATTATCTTTGCGTTTGGATGATGAATCCAGCCGTAACGCAGATAGCTGATGCCCATTATCTCTATGAAGCCAAGTATGACGGTGCTGAATTATGCGTGATTGATCCGCAATACAGTGCGACTGCAATCCATGCTGATCAATGGTTGCCGATCGAGACTGGCACCGATGCCGCTCTGGGCTTGGCGGTTGCACGGCATATCATCGAATCGGGCAATGTAGATGAAGCCTATGTGCGCGAACAAACAGATTTGCCGCTGCTGGTCAGACTGGACACAGGTCGTTTTCTGCGTGGCGAGGATGTGGAAGAAGACGGTGGGGAATCCACCCTGTATGTCTGGCACCCTGAGAAAAACGCCATAGAAATCGCACCGGGTTGCCATGGTGCAGAAACCTATTTACTGACTTTGGATTTCGAACCACCCATCGACGATCGCTTTGAAGTTCAGTTGAAAGATGGTCAAACAGTTAAAGTGGCAACTGTTGGTTCGATTTTGAAAGAACACCTTGATCCCTACACCTTCGAGGCAGTCAGTCGTGTTACCGGGCTGTCCGTTGAGATGATTGAGGAGTTTGCCGAAGGCTTTGCCAATGCGGAACGCCCCATGATTTTGTCCAGTTGGGGTTCGAACCGTTATCTGCATTCGGATCTGATGAACCGATCCAAGCTGCTGTGCTTGTTGTTAAAAGGGGCTATCGGCAAGAAGGGTGCTGGCTACCAGGCAACCGGTTGGGTTGGGCTAGACGGCTTTGGCTCTGAGTTGCAGGTAGAGTATTCCGGGGCGCGTGGCAAAATCGCCATGTTGATGGGCCTGATGACGCCGGGTGATATCTGGGATATGACGGTCGATATTCTGTCGAAGAAGAAAACCCAGGAGCAGGCTACACGAGAGGGTGAGATCAAATACGAAGAGGAAGTGCTTTGTGGCACTAATGTGACTTCGATTAATTATCATCATCAGGGTATCAAGAAGGAACTGAATAAAGAGTTAAGTCCCCATTTTCCTCGATCTCTGGAAGATTATTTTCTTGAGGCCGAAGAAAAGGGCTGGGATCCGGCACTGCCGCGACATGGCTCACCCAAGATATTCTTTACGGGTGGCTCCAACCTGCTGCGACGCAGCAACTTGCCGCAACGTATGCTAGAAAACATGTGGAGTAAAATGGAGTTGATTGTTGATATCAACGTCAAACAGTCCTTCACCGGTATGCATTCGGATTACCTGTTGCCAGCGGCAGGCTGGTATGAGAAGTCGGGTATCAAATATGCTATGTCCTATGTGCCTTATCTGCATTATTGCGATGCGGCGGTACCCCCCTTGGGCCAATCAAAAGATGAATATGAAATTCATTGGCTGCTCAGTGAGGCGATTCAGCGCATTGCTATTGAACGCGATACCCCAGAGTTTGACGGTTGCGGTAAAAGACCCACGGATTGGAAGACTCTGCATACCCGTTACAGTAATCACGGCGATCTGGGTCCCAAAGATGCTGAAAAATTATGCGACCAGATTATTGAAGCCAGCAAGGCGGCCGAAGGTATGAGCGTTGCGACGTTGAAAGAAACCGGTATTGCTAAATATACCGCAACCGGTGACAACGTGGGGCCGGTGCATTTGTATAATCCAGACTGGAAAGGTGATGGCGTATTGACCACCCTGACGCAGTTTACTACACACAAAGATCGCTGGCCTACCTACAGTGGTCGCTTAACGACCTATATTGATCACCCCTGGTTTATGGAAGCGCAGGAGACGTTCGCGACCCATAAACCCTCGCCTAAAGCCGGTGGGGATTACCCCTTCCGGATGGTGTCCTGCCACAGTCGCTGGTCAATACATTCGAGCTGGCGTGATACGCCGATGTTATTGAGGTTTCAACGAGGCGAGCCTGTGATGTATCTGAATCCGAGTGATGCGGAAAAACTGGATATCGTTGATGGTGATTATGCGGAATTTTTTAACGACTATTCCACCATTCAGATGCGGGTGAAGTATTCCACCATGGTGCGTCCTGGCGTGTCGTTCTACTTCCATGCCTGGGAGCCTCACCAGTTTCCTGATCACAAGAGTTATAAATGGTTGATTCCCGGACTGATCAAACCCTTGCATCTTGCTGGCGGTTATGGACAGATCAATCACCACGTTAATATCTATCAGCCAGGTACAGCGGTGCAAGATACGCGATGCGGCATAAGAGCGATCGATCAGTCAAAAGTGGTTGGCAATCAACATGAAACCACGCAATCAAACAGCGAACAGCGCGTGTAAAGAGGGGGTTACAAGATGACAGACAAGATACCAACACCCAAGCGCCAGGTCGCTATGGTTCTGGATTTGAATAAATGTTTGGGCTGCCATACCTGTTCGGTGGCTTGTAAAAAGTTGTGGAATACCGATGATGGCACTGACTACAGTTATTGGAATAATGTGGAAACTGCCCCTGGCAAGGGATTTCCGGCAGGATGGCAGGAGATGGGTGGTGGCTTTGATGAAGATGGCCAGCTTAAGCCCGGCAGAATACCGGACCTTGAAACGGAATACGGACGTGCCTGGAGCTTTAACCACAAGAATGTATTAGCCACTGATCAAACCAGCAAGAAGAAGGAATGGTTAAGACCCAAAGGTGACCCCAAGTGGGGGCATAACTGGGATGAAGATCATGGAGCAGGCCAATACCCGCAGGAGAACCACTATTTTTACCTGCCGCGCCTGTGTAATCACTGTGAGCGTCCGGGTTGCCTGGCTGCTTGCCCGCGTAAGGCGATATACAAGCGTGAAGAGGACGGCATCGTGCTGGTGGATCAGGATCGGTGCCGAGGTTATCGTTTTTGTGTGGAAGCCTGTCCTTACAAAAAAGTGTATTTCGATTACGATCGCCAAGTGTCAAGCAAATGCATATTCTGTATGCCACGTATCGAAGAAGGCACAGCGCCTGCTTGCGCACGCCAGTGTCCTGGGCGATTGCGTTTTGTCGGCTATCGCGATGATAAGGACGGCCCAATTCACAAATTAGTGGATCAATACAAAGTGGCTATTCCTCTGCATCCTGATTACGGTACGAGTCCCAATGTATTTTATGTGCCGCCGATGAGCCCTCCCAAGCTTGATAATAAAGTGCGTCCGACCGGCAAAATGCGTATTCCAATGAGCTATCTGGAGAGTTTGTTTGGTGATGCCGTGCATGGAGCGATGGAGGCACTGTTGGCCGAGCGTGCCAAACGAAAGCAGGGTCAGCCCAGTGAATTGATGAAATTGCTGATTGCTTACGATTGGAATAAGAGCTTTAAGTTGGACGAAAAAAACCGGGAGGCCAGCTAAATGAAAAAAGAGACAGTAAAGCTGATGGCTGCCCCGGCCGGAATGCAACCGGGGGGCTATGTGATGAAGGCCTACGCGGATCGAGTCAATCCCAGTATCGAAGAAGCACAGTTGGAAGTGGAAAACGCAGGACAACGCTGGCGTATTCAATTGCGTTGGACCTGCGAAAAACCGGTCAGCGCCGTTCAAGGCGAAACGGATTTGTTTTCTGATGCCTGCGCTATTTTTGTCCCCTCCACAGCGGGTGCGCCCTGGATCACCATGGGTGAGAAGGGCAAGCCGGTTGAAGGCTTGATATGGCAGGCGGATAAAGACAAACCACTGGGCATCCAGGCTGAAGGAATGGGCACCATGCAACGCAGTGAGGCGAAAGAAGGTTGGAGTGTAAAGTCAGATTGGTCAGACGGCTACTGGACGGTGACTTTTCAAGCCAATAGCTGGGCGGCACTGAAGCAACACCAGCAAATTGCACTGGCGATCTGGCATGGCAGTTCTCAGGATCGAGGGGGATTGAAATCGGTGAGTCAGGGGTGGATTGCTTCGAGTTAATCGCGCCTACCGTACCAGCCAAGGAGAGGGAGTGTTAAGATCTTTCTCCTGCTGGTAATCTTAATTGTGCCTCGGAGCTTAACGGGAACATCGTGCCACTTCAACCATTAGAGGGCAAAGTATCGACTTCGCCAAATAACGGCTATTCAAACGACCGAATCGTTATCTTCTAATGACTATTTCTATGCAGATGGCCGTCTGATTATATTGAAATCGTGTCAGTCAATATCGCCTACTCTAAGCATGAATTTGCGGCTTGGAGCGGATTGTTAGTGATCGGAGGTGTCTGAATGTTCAATAACAGGTTGTACGCGCTTGCTGATTCTATCGATGAGAAAAAAAATAAAAAGAAAATATAAATAAACAAAAATATAAAGAAATAAAAATATAAAAAATATAAAGACAGTCGTCGTGCAAGGATAAAATATAAAGACAGTCGTCGTGCAAGAAATAACCATCGTTGCGATTAAAGCAAAACATGGACAATATTATGTCTTTCGAGAAAGCGAGAGATTAGAAAAGCATTATTTTCTCAAAAAAGCACCACCTGCAGATAATAGGCCTGCAGGTGGTGTTTGCGGATCACGGCTGATCCCCAGGTAATTGAATCGGGTGGTTTGAGAAAGCAGTGTAGACTGTTATGCAGGAAAGGGAGGCGCAGCACTGGGTGGTTCTAACGGCCGTTGCCCGATCACCTGAACGACGTGTCGGGATAGATGCTTGAACTTACCGTGAAGAAAATGGTTAGCCTGTTGAGATGGGTTTGTTTGAAATTGGCACTGTTCAAACTCAGATAACCACTGCTTTCTGGTCAGCTTAAG
>PIVM01000265.1 GCA_003353945.1 Gammaproteobacteria bacterium | reverse complement strand
GCGGGCAGCGAAGGCCTGTACTACTACAACGCCCGCTGGTACGACCCGCAGTTGGCAAGGTTCGCGCAGGCGGATACGATTGTGCCTGATCCGGGGTCGGCGATGGCGTTTAACAGGTACATGTATGTGTCCGGGAATCCGATCAAATTGGTGGACCCTACAGGTCATTTCGGGATGTTTGCGACGGCTGCAATAGGCGGAATTATCGGAGGTGCAGTTGGACTAGGGATGTATGCCCTCAATGTAAACAGATCTGGCGAGGAATTTGCTCTAGGTGAGGCACTAGCGGTAGTGGGCACGGGAGCGGTAGCAGGTGCCCTGATTGGATCAGGTTTTGGAGCGAGTGCTGGAGTCTCGATGTTTGGTGCAATGGCGACGAGTACCGGAGTTGGCATTGCGGCAGGGGGTGGAGGATATATAACTGCCAATGCTGCACTTAGGAAGGACTTCCAATCAACTGATTTCGCGATTTCAGCGGCGGTAGGTGGTGTGCAAGGTGCGGTCGGACAAGCTGCCACAGTCGGCAGATTTGGAGCCGGGGTCTTAGGTACCGGCGCCAATGTTATCCAGTACCAACTGACTAGAGTTGCACAAGGAAAAAAGGTCGCTCTAAATGCCGAAGCTGGCACAGCAGCCATTGCGGGATTTGTGTCTGGCGCTGTCGCCGGAGGATGGACCCATCCAAATGAGGCAGTAGAGCGCGCCGTTGTCGCTCAGGTCACAAATGTCAGATACAATCTTACTGAACGTTTTTCAAGTCGCGTGCCATATGGCATCATTGCCAAAAATCACCTACTTCCGATAACGGCACGAAGCATATTTGCTTCTTGGCTATCGTATGTCGGCCTTGAGCCTATAAATAATCTTGTCGATACCATCAAACGCAGATACCAACCTTTGAAAAATAGACGCACTTCATCAAACCCCAGGACAAATCAATTCATGCGAATAGGTGGTCCACTCGAATAGGTTTGTTGTCCTAAAATTCTTTACAACATGATCTTACATGTTATGATTTTCTCTCAAAAGATGCCAAGCAGTGAGCATTCACCCAGTGACAAGTCGTATTTCATAATCTTGTCACTGTATCCGAACACCTACGTGAGTGTAAAGAACCTTTCTAACAGAGATTCGATGGTCGTGAATCGGAGATTAGGAAGTATGAATCATCGGTCGCGTGTTGCCGATGCATCATTGAGAACCGATGAGGTAACAGCCAGTGCCAAACCTGTCTGACTTATTAACATACCTACTAGTAGCATTGCCATTTGTATATATTTGGCACTTGAGTTCGAATTTACATCGACAGACCGCAGCAGACTCTCGCACAAGTTTTCGTGCTCCCCAATGGCTGAATACAATACTAGCACGTAGTCGCAACACATCCTACCTGAACATCACCGGAGTGGCTGGACAAATGCTGGTAATCGCATTCGGATTGTTGGTGGCCCAGTACAATTATCGTTTTTCATTACAATTAACCCTTAATGTCATTATTATTACTTTTGTCTGTTTTGGAACATTTGCGATCTTCAATTATATACGTAAAAGAAATGGAGTTTAAGAAGGCCATTGTCATGAGGATTTGACCAACATATTATATGTCATCAAGCTAGCCTGTACAGATTCGACAGTTTTGTCAGAGATCATTCTTTCCACGTTATAGCAGAGCATCAAAACATCAATTCAACCATCTCGAATCCGGCAAAACAGGGATATCTGGTATCAATTTGCGATTGTATCAACCGTAATAACGCCTCATTTAATGCTATTCCTTTGCATAGCTCGTTAACAACTGGATACGTTACCCCTGTGCTCGCTCTACCAGCGTGCTGATCAATCAGAACGGCACGCTGAACTCGAGCAATTACTACTACCCCTACGACCCGCAGCTTGCAAGGTTCGCACAGGCGGATACGATTGTGCCTGATCCGGGGTCGGCGATGGCGTTTAACAGGTATATGTATGTGTCCGGGAATCCTCTTGTCTACACCGACCCATCAGGGCACTGTCCAATGTGTATAAGTGCTGCCGTCGGTGGACTTGTTGGCGGGGCGATCTCATATGGATCCCAGGTTGCAGCGAATGTCAGCGAAAATGGACTTACCACAGATGCATTCAAGGATGTTAACTGGAAAAGTGTTGGCAAAGCAGCTGTCGTAGGTGCTGTTGGTGGTGCCACATTTGGAATGGGGCTTGCTGCCGGAGGAGCTGTTGCTGCTGCCGTCGGAATATCAAGCGCGAGTGGTACGGCCGCTTCAATTGCAGGCGCAGCAACCATTGCAGTATCGGGCGCTGCAGCAGGACAGACATCGCGTGCAGCAAACAATATTCTCAATCATCGATCTGTAACAAAGGGCTTGGGCAATCCAAAAGATATCGCCATTGATGCAACATTGAGTCTCGTTTCTGTCCGAGCTTTGAGAGGCAAATATCGTAACACCTTGTACAGCGATGTTGCAAAACCAGGATCCTTTGCGCAAAAATCATTACCTGGAAAGTGGAGATATGCAAATAAGGATGAACGGAAACTGATCAGAAGATACCTCCAAGAAGAGGGTTGCCATCATTGCGGCACAAAGGTGAGTGCAAAGCCAATAGCAGATCATATGCCACCAAGATCACGGGCCACTTCGAATACTCAGTTTCAATACTATCCGCAATGCAAAATCTGCATGATTTTGCAACGCAAATACTTGCGGTGGCATAGAATCTCTCCCTATGTTCCACAGAGTAGGCATTGGAGTGCTTGGCGTCCCTACCAAACCTGGGGACCAACCTGGAGGTTGTGGGAGTGACCGCACTAGGAGTCTGTCGGAGAAGTCGCTCTCAGGCATTCGTTAAACCCAAGGATTATCCTCGAATATCTGTGTTCTGTTGACTTTTCCGACAGGCTGCTAGAAAGCTCTATCGGAAAATGGAAATTGCAGACTACTAACGGAAAAGTGCTAATGAATACGTCCATCGACCCGCAATCTATATTGGCTCAATGGGATTATCCAAATAACTTATTTCCTGCTATCCCTCCTTATGATTCCGGGTATGCACGAGCACGCCTTACAGCATTTGTATCCGATAAGCAATGGTTGACAGTGTTTGAAATCATCAACTTCAATGCCATGGCCGTCCTGTGTGTTAACGATATCACGGCAATTGGTAATAGGAGCATTTTAGACAAATTCAGACACCGTGCTAGCAAGAGCAAGTATAAAACAGTAGTGACTCCAGATCGTCATACTACGGACGATCACCCTTATTTCCCGGAAACATCCGATGGTAGCATTTCCATTAACCCTCTCGATTTCGAAGTTGAGATATATGGGGCTCCTCATCACTTTGCTCCATCGTCAAGAAAGTACCAAGAACTCGGAATTGATCTTCATGCGAAAAGTGCGGGGGAATTAGATGCCATAGTCAAAGTACTACGTTTTTTGTCGTACGATAGACCTGACTTAGTCTTCCTCAATAATCAAGAATTACAGCCGCGTCGCTTTGGCCACAATCCTTTGCCGAAATTTATGCAACTTTATGATTGGCAGCACCCAGACTATCGTCAGCAAGAGAAACCAAGTAACAGTCCGTGTTTACGAAGTTTAGCCACAGCAATGGCTCATAACGATCCAAGTATGTATCATTGTCCAAAAGAAGCGATTAATACACATTGGTCATTCTGGCCTGAATGGTCCGTGTGGGACCCGTGATGCCTCTCCTTTCAAGGGTATTGGGTACTAGACTTCCGGTAAACTCCTCCCTAATAAGTTAATGACTTTGGGCTCTTTGGGATTTTGCGTGACGAACACGAATCTCGGCCGATGGCGCCACTACATCTCGTGGTTAGCGATGTCAGACGCCCAGATAAAGGGCGGTAAAAATCCGCACCACGCGAAATC
>PIVM01000750.1 GCA_003353945.1 Gammaproteobacteria bacterium | reverse complement strand
TCGCTGCCCGCCAACCCGCTCTCATGGTACTGTCCAGTATATCTCTTCGCTGTTAATGTGCTTTGGGCGCCGCCTCGATTCGAGCCGTAGGGGTAGTAGTAGTTGCTCGAGTTCAGCGTACCGTTTTGGTTGACGAGCACACTGGTAGAACCGAGATGATCGCCCAGGAGATAGGATACACCGTTGTTGCTAGTATGACCAGTCCGCCGTAGCGCTACACCACCGGTTGGCCCCTCATAGTAATGCGTCGTTGCCCCGCCCTGATACTCGTAAACACCGGCGATGTAGACCGTGGTGGTGCCGTCCACCGTGCCCTTCACCCGGTTGCCGTCGGCATCATAGACGAATGTGGCGCTAATGCTACCACCGCTGACGCCTGTCATGCGATTCTCAGCGTCGTAGGTCAGTGTGTAGGTCGTGCCGCCCACCGTGCGAGAGGTCATGTTGCCGACAGAGTCGTAGCTGTAGCTGTTACCATAAGCCGCAGTCACGGCATGGGGTTTGCCGCTGCCATAGCTGTAGCTGTTACCGGCATAGCTGGTGATGTTGCCGATGCTGTTGTAGTCATAAGTGTGGTTGTACTGGCCGGCGCCCACACTGCTGGTCGAGGCTGATGTCAAACGGCTGAGCTGGTCGTAGCCAAAGCTCTGTACCTGGCCGCTGTTCACCGCGTCAGTGATGGTGGTGACGTTGCCGATGCTGTCATAGCTGTAGCTCAGATTCTGCAAGCCTGTGTAAGGGCCGGCCACTCCCGCCGTAAGGGTGGAGAGTCGCAGGGTGCCTGAATTGTAGCTGTATTTACGGGTAAAACCATTGCCACCCGATTCCAGGAGCAGATCGGTGACCTGGCCCTGCGCATTGTAGGTGGTTGAGGTCACGTAGCCAAGGGCGCCGCTGGTGGTAGTTCGCTCGCCCACGGTGTTGTAACCGAAGCTGACAACCTCTCCCTGC
>PIVM01000749.1 GCA_003353945.1 Gammaproteobacteria bacterium | reverse complement strand
CAGCACTCAGCAAATGCCAGAATATAACCGCACACCCCCATAGATGGTGTCGGAATAGCACTGGAATGCCATGGCGCTTTCATTCTTCCATCGCCATGGCCAGCGCCTTCACGCCGCCTAGGGAAGAAGCCGGGAGAAATATTTCGGTGTGTATATTACCATGCATAATGTCGCGAAAAGAATACCTGATAATCCTAATGCTGGCACTCCAAAGGCCTATCCTATTGTCAGCAGAAAACCCATGCCAGGAACGATATATACGTTGTAACAGGCAGATATCGTCGCGAAAATGCTCCGACGCCTCGCAAATTGACAACGTTGACCACCATTTTGGTACATTTTAGCCAGTAGCACGGCGGGGTACGTGGCCGCGATGTTCAAACTGAAAATCCCGAACACAATTTCCGAATGTCGCCGAGCATCGCCGAGTCATTTTGATTGCTCAGGGGCAAAATATTAACCGCTAAAACCCATCAAAAATCTATTTTACGCTGAATAGTCGTGTATGCAATCGATTATTAATCGATATGCGACTTTTTAACGAAAAATTATGACAAAAATAATTTTTTGGCCGATCTGACCCGGGTCACGTCCGCAGTTCGACACGCGGTAATTTCCTTTGCCGCGCGACGATGTTCTATATTTACTGCGCAGTACAAAAACCGAACCATTCGAACGTGCCGCCATACTTGATATTGGGAGAGCAGGACATGTTGTGTGCGTTTGCGCGCGCAAAACGGGCGTTCGGTGATTATAAATCACCGGCAAACTACTCATTGGTGCCATAAAACCGGCGTAAATGTTAGCGGTAAGTACCATAACAGTTTCAGGGGGGCTAACGAACTTTTTGTGCACTTTAAAATTTCCCTAAGGAAATGAATGGCACACTCTGTGTCCGAAAGTCGAATGCTTTGCATTCACCTTTCTTTCGGACACAGGTTCTGGGTCTATG
>PIVM01000747.1 GCA_003353945.1 Gammaproteobacteria bacterium | reverse complement strand
AATGCAATCAGCACAGTATAATCTGAATGCGCCTGAGGTGACACCAGGTGCTCTCCTGTGTACATGGTGGTCTGCTGGAAAGAGGCGGGGGCCTGAAACTTCATCTCAGTTGGTCGAGGCACAATGGGCATCCTTGGGTTCAACGGTTGTATGGCCGATGAACATTCAATGCAAGATTGTAACAGGGCACCAGGTGTAGGCTGCTGCAATATATCAGTAACTGACAAGGCGGAGAAGCCCTTGCCTGTCTGCAACTCAGGGTGTTCCTCGTGAAGCGCACGCAGAGAAGCAACAATACGAACGGCCTTGAGGGAATCCCCACCATTTTCAATAAAGCCACTGCCCATCCCTATACCCTCACTCTTGAGTTCTCTTCGATATATTGCAAGGACAGCTTCCTCAAGTGGAGAATTGGGAACCACGTGTTGTACATGAGAGCTTTTGATTCCACCATTTCTGTGTGCGGCTTTACTCTCAAACAAGAGACTAAGAAGGGCACGCTGATCTGCTTTGCCAGAGAGCGTGGTTGGGATGAAGTCCACTGAAAGCACCACAGAAGGGACCATGTAAGACAGCAGCACCTTGGAAGCACTGGTCTTAACAGCAGATGCGTCCACACTCCCAGGTGTCACAAAGCCCACCAGGCTCTCTTCATGTGTCAACACCACAGCCCGGGTAACAGATGAGTTCACAGATCGCAGAGCCACCTCAACCTCACCCAGCTCTACTCGTTGGCCTCTGATTTTGACTTGCCCATCATTCCGCCCAATAAAGAAAATCGATCCATCAGGAAGCAACTTGACCACGTCTCCCGTCTTGTAGATGCGACTGCCTTCATTGGAGCTGAAAGGATTCTTGATGAAGGCTTTGCGTGTAAGGTCAGGACGGTTGAGGTAGCCCCTTCCTACGCCATCACCACCAATGTAGAGTTCCCCCATTACACCCACTGGCAATGG
>PIVM01000746.1 GCA_003353945.1 Gammaproteobacteria bacterium | reverse complement strand
TTGCTCAGGGAAAGCTGCTTATTGGGCTTTAAGTTTTCTTGTCCACTAACGCCGGATTTGATGTGCTGAACTGTTCCGCCTGATTGAACATAGGCTTCGATTTGTTTGGCAATGGATTGAGACGTTTCTACAGATGCTTGCTTGTTCTTTGAAGGCATTTTTTTTGACTTTTTCGTTCATCGCCGGGGCGCATGGCTTAAGATTTGTGCACTATTGTACATCATTTTTGATTTTAATGTTGGATCATTTCCAACGAGACGAGATTAATTCTGACAGGTTGTACCAATCCTCATCATGTCACGAGTATGCGCAAAAGATACTCAACTGAGTATCTTGTCGAATTCCAAGATCAGCTGCAGCGGTATTCAAAATTATTTATGTAATTGTTATTAAGAATGTTTTTAGAAACTGCCAAGTACTGCGGCAACTCTGATGCGTGAGCAGAAACCGCAGCAACAGGAATAGGTGAATTAACATTATTGGCAAAGTCATTGATTTTCTGGAAGAGTAACCACAATGTTAAAAATGATAAAAAGTGATACTGCGAAAAGGTGATACTGAATGGGGGGTAGATCCAATCAAGAACGTCATCTCATGGCGCTGAGCTGCCCCATGCCTCGATCATAAGCCAGTTTTTTTTCATCAGCTGTTGGGGCGGCGGCCGGCCCTTTGTTACGGGGTGATATCGACGGGGGAAAAAGATCAGGGCGCGTGCTATTTGGTCTTTGTGATTTTGCGGAGGGCCGTATCAATATGGTTATTGTTAGCATAGGCATAAATGTTCACGTCTCCGTCAATACTGATGCCGTCACCTATTTTGATTCGTGATTTTTCCAGCATATCCCAGCGGTAGCGCTTAGCGGTCAATCCAAGAGAAGTGTAATTATCCAGGGTGAGGCCTGTTCGGGCAATTGTGCGTTTTACCGCACTCTCCAAAACGGCATAGTCTTCTGGTGT
>PIVM01000745.1 GCA_003353945.1 Gammaproteobacteria bacterium | reverse complement strand
TAAATCACGGTCATGTCCCAAGGCGCGTTAGCGATCTGATCGAGTGGCAATTCCACCGACATCTTGAAATTAAAAATCTCTGTAGCTATCCACTCCGTCATGGCGCTGTAAGGCTCGGTTAATTTCTTATTCGTAGCAGAGAGAACGATAACGAAGATGAGATATGCAACAATCTCTATCACAAAAAATAGCGGAAATGTACTAGAAGCGAGTGTGAGGTAATCAAACAGAATGAACAAAAGGCTGATCGCCATCTGTATCAGCAACGCTATTGTTGAAGCTGTAGCAATTGCCACCTGATAGTCTTTCTCCATACCCGTTAGCCCAGCCGTCTCACCTGCATACACAATCCACGTAAAGATAATCAAGATGAGTGGTATGGCGACCGCGGCCATCGCAGCCCATTGTGTAAACTTGTTACCTGCCACACGCTGTGCTTCCGATTGAGACTCATCTTGAGTCTTAAAGTCCTTTGATCCTTGTCGCACCATCACTCTTTTGTCTTCACGAAGGGACATATCATATACCACACCACGTGTCTGACCGTCATCGTCTACAACGACATTAACATCCGACCAATGTGGGTGGTCTATGGGGGTAACTGGTTCCTTATCGGGCGTGACCGTAAGAAAAATCTTATTACTAAATTGCTTAAAATCCTTACCGTTGGCGGCAACTGTACGGTAGTTGTCACCCAAAATACGGCCCGCTCTCCTGTCCACCACTTTCTTTCTTAAATATATGTATATTAGCACTGCGTTGATCACAAATTCAGAAGCCAGTGACGGACTTTGAATTCCGATATACCAATGCACGATACCTGCCGTCGGCCCTCGCTGTTCCACAGAGACTTGGAGGGCGTCGAGATCATACACATTTTGAATATAGGCAGGCATCGTATAACTCGTTAAATCTACGTAATTGTTATAACCCGCAGAGGTCGTCGTGTCGACAACGC
>PIVM01000744.1 GCA_003353945.1 Gammaproteobacteria bacterium | reverse complement strand
TGTTAGTAACCTAATTATTAGCCAAGGCCCCGCTTAGCTGATATGAGGGAGAGGAAGGGGGTCCATTAACACCAGACAGCGAGAGGGGCAGGGAGGAAAGGGGGAGAGAGGAAGCCAACGGCGATGCCAGAAGCGGCAGGGGACACGATGAACAGGTAGACAACGGCCAAGGCGATGGCGAGGACGAGGAGACACGGGACGATGGCAGGCGAGACGAGGAGGACGGAGGCGAGGGCAGAGACAGCGCCGCAGTCGACGGAGGCGACAACGATGGAGAGGGGGAGGGAACGACAACGCGCACAGAGGATGAGGATATAAACTGGGACGACGCAGCGGAGGGGATAGACGAGGGAATCGAGGGACCGGAGGGCTTTCGCGACAGCGACGATGACGACGAAGGAAGGGGAGACGGAGGGGCGACACGCAGGAGGAGCAAAATCGCGAACGGCCAGAGCAGAGAGGGCGACGGCGGAACACGAGGGGGCAACGGAAACGCTACCAATGACGCGAACCGAGGCACGGGCGACGACGGGGACGGGGAGGGCGACAGCGACGTCGAGGTTGACGCAACGGTATCGAGAGCGCCACCCAAACAGAGTCGGACAGCCATGGAGGTCACCGAATGGAGGGCGAACGGCACGATACGAAAAGGCAGGGCGAGGCGGATGGAGAAAGAAGTGCCGAGGAGGCCATGGTGGAGGGGAGGGACGGGAGGACAAAAGAAGGGCGAGGAGGACGAGCGGCCCGCACAGGCCGCGAGCAGACAGCGCCTGCTGGCCACTTCGAGACATTCGCCAAGAACGCTAGCTACATGGGAGGGCTTCGTGAAGGATGGATTGAAAAACATTCGAACAAAGAAGAGGCGACGGGAGGAACCGGCAGAGGATGCAGTGACGTGACACACACACACACACACACACACACACACACACACACACACACACACACACACACACACA
>PIVM01000743.1 GCA_003353945.1 Gammaproteobacteria bacterium | reverse complement strand
AGCATTTCTTGCACGTTGATATGCAAACCTAGCTGACGCTCAGTCCACACACCCTGAACAGTGTACAGTGTACCAATATGCCCACCCCATCCAGAATTGAACGCGTCGGCATAGAGAACCATATCAGGCTGCTTAGGATGAATAGGGACACCTAGCTGGAGGAACGTTTGTCCTCCCACCACGTAAGTTGGTGTTGGATGGAAGTACTGATTGGAACCAGGGTAGCCCTAGATTGGCAGGTGGCTTTCCAATGAAATCTCAAAGGACCTGTATCGGCCGGATCCTGATCATGCCATGAGGGACCAACCGAATCATGGCTACCAGAGTTCCAAGCAGTCTCTCCCATTGATGCGCCATAGCACAAAGCAGTCACTCCCATGTATGTGCTGTAGCACAGTGCAGAAGTGGAAAGAGCTGCCCTAGAGGTTGCAACTGGTGCCACCTCGGGGCAACAGTACTGACCACTATCTCCTGAGGGTTAAACTGTAACCTAAGAACAGAAACTGGACAAGAAACAATGTCACATCTGGTATCAGCCTAACAACCCACAACCCTCTGTGAGGGACAATCAAAAAATGTTATGATGGTAATTAGAACATCAGCCAGTGCACCCAGATATAGTAACAATGGGTACTAGAAAATAAATGAATGAAATCATTATAGTGACCTAATTCCAATATGGTGAAAGGAAAAGGTGGCGACATGCCTTGGATGGCATTGTTAATGGAACACATAACAATGCATTGCAAAGGATAAATTAAAAAATTGTTTTTGTCCAAAAAAGTAAATGTGTAAACCACACAAAGTGGAGGCATTTGTTGGGATTTGCAAGATATATTGCAATAGATCTATGACAAAAATCAAATTAATTTTGCTTTGCAAGATGTAAACAAAACAGAACCAATAGCCTTCTGGCAATGCACCATCTAAGTCACTACCGTTTGTTTGCGGCGCTTTGC
>PIVM01000264.1 GCA_003353945.1 Gammaproteobacteria bacterium | reverse complement strand
TGAACAGTGCAGTGGATCGGCCATGTGGAGGAAGCAGGACACCAGCTGAGGTGTTCTACTCCAAGACCGCCAAGAAGGGCGGGAAGAGGTGGACTCCAAAACAGAACCAGTGCTTCTGGTGTTTGGAGGTAGGGCATCGGATTGCCGATTGCCCAAGGAAGAAGAAGGGGGAGCAGGCCAAGACGAGGCCAGATGGTACTCGCTTCAAGAGCGAATACCAGGATGGTGGCGGTGGTAATACAGTTCCAAACCCACCCACGCAGTCATTCCAGTCATTCTGCTTCAATGCAGAAGCAGAGCCTGGACCGGAGGGAGCCAAGGATTGGCTGGTAGACTCTGGGTGCAATAAGCACATGACTCCGTTCAAGGAGGACCTGGGTGGCCTAGAGAATAGCGAAATTGTGTGCACCTTCGGAAACAATGCGAGCCTCAAGGCTGAAGGTAGCGGCTCAGCCTCGATAGTAGTTGAAGACGAGAGTAAGAGCAACAACGCTAAAATAATATTAAGTGATATCCTTTACGTGCCTGGGTTACCCCAGAGAATGCTTTCAACCGGCCAGCTCAGAAGAGCAGGGGGGGAATATGTAGAATCAGGATTAAGAGGATCAGTCCTCATAATGCCCGATCAACGCACAAGAATTCCCCTAACACAGAAAGGTGATTTTCTATGGTTAACAGATAGTAGTCGACAACGCAGAAGTAGCACAGATCACACCCTAACCCTAGCGACAAGGGGAGACACAGCTAGGTCATCTACGGCCTATGCACCCGGAGGCAGAGAGACTGCCTCGGCATCACTTATAGATTGGCATGAGGCCTTAGGACATCCACATCCAGCCTGTGTGATATTTCTAGAGCAGAGAGGCCTGATTAAAATCACGGGAGAGAAGACACTAGCTAGACGATTTTAATTGCCGCATATGTAAAGAAGCAAAATCGACCCTCCCTCACTACCAGAGGGGCACCAGGTCGATCAAGAGGCCTGGAGAAGTTGTGCACATTGATCTGGTAGGACCGTTTGAACCAGATATGGAAGGGAACACTTATCTGATGGCATTCATCGACGAAGCCACGAGGTTCAAGAGCGTTTTTGGCCTCAAGACAAGGGATCAAGCCTACAAGCACTTAAAGACGTACCAGGAGGGTATGCAGCTAATAGGAGCCACAGTTGAGTGCATCAGGGGTGATGGTGCAGGGGAATTTGGAAGATCTAGGGTGTTCAGGCAAGAACTGATAAATCTTGCTCTGAAGTGGGAATCTAGCCCACCATACACCCATCAACAACAAGGGCTCATAGAGAGAGCCATCAGACAGGTAGTGGAAGGAGGGAGAGCTCAGCTGTCAAGAGCTGGCCTCGGAAACGAATATTGGTTCTACGCGTGTCAAGACTTCACGTTCAAGAGCAATTGCCTGCCACACCAGTCACTAGGGGGAGACTCACCCTATGAGAGGGTGCATCCTGGAAGAAAACCTAGGTACCAGGCATTCAGAAAGTTCGGTCAGACAGCATATGTACACATAGACAAAATCAGACAAGGAGATTTCTCAAGAGGGTCAAGGAGCAAGATGAGGCCTAGATCAGAGAGGGGAGTCCTCCTAGGACATGCCATGGGAGCGTCAGCCTACGTGGTACACTTACAAAGGCTGAACAAGATCGTAACCTCCAGCGCTGTGGTATTTGATGACATACCTACTGAGGTGCCATTCCTGTCCGATAGACCAGACCAATGGACATCACCTGCACCAGGCATTGACGATGCAGCCCAAGAAGAAGAAGAACACTTGCCAGAGGAAGCTATAGACCAAGAAGGGGCTCCACTCCGACACTCACCTTTTGACGGCAGAGACGTAATAAGGCCAGAGCCGACCAACCTGGGTATAGGACCCACAAAAGGTCCCATGATGCGGATCAAGCACAGTGTGCCGACTAGAAGGGATCCTCCAGCACTTGGGAGGTCAAGAGTGGAGGATCAAGGTCGAGGAGGTACCGCAGCCCCGGCAATCAGGAGTACAGGCTTCCAAATGGCCGTAGAGCAGCCACAACCTTTGGAAAGCGCCATCGGTAATTCTGAGCCATGTTTCAGGCCGGAGGAGGACAATATTCAACAGATAAGGGAGCTGACCGCACCGACCAGAACCTTGACTCATCGAGCCGCTACAGAAACATTGCTGAGCATGTTTGAAAACGATGAGGGTAGTGAAGGAAACCACTTTGCTTTTTGCATGCTAGCAGATACTAGTATTACCGTGGAAGAGGCCATGGCAGGGCCAGAGGCGGAAGAATGGCAGAAGGCAATGGAAAAGGAAGACAAGGGCTTGGAGGAGCTCGGAGTCCTGACAAGAGAAGACTGCCCATCAGGAATCAAGCCCCTCAAGACAAAGTACGTCTTGACCAAGAAGCTGGCCCCAGACGGGTCCATCCAGAAGTACAAGGCAAGACGGGTCGTGCAGGGCTTCCATCAAGTTTTTGGTAGAGACTTCTTTGAGACGTTCTCACCAGTAGTTGGCTTCGACACTATCAGATTAGTGATAAAACTGATAGTGGAGAGGGGGTGGGCCATGCGAACCTTAGACTTTACACAGGCTTACTTGAATGCACCACTGCAGGAGGCCATATATGTGAAGAACGCTGACGGATCCACAGAGAAGCTGAACAAGGCACTGTATGGCCTTAAACAAGCTGGCCTAGAATGGAACAGGACCCTCCAAGAACACATCTTGAAGAGGGGTGCTTGGAGGCAGTCAGAGTTTGACAACTGCCTCTTCTACGCCTTCGATGAGACATCGCAGAAAATTGCTATTGTTGCAGTCTATGTCGATGATCTACTCATCACAGGGTCCTGGATGGAAGAGGTACAGCTTCTCCAAGATCACCTATTGGAGAAGTTCTGTGGGAAAGTCGATATGGACCCCAAGACATACCTCCGACTGGAGATAGACAAAGATGGAGAGGGTATATCCCTCCACCAGACAGGATACTGCAGGTCTATAGTAGACATGGTCTACCAAGGGGAGGCCAGGGCTGTATACGTGCCTCTGGACTGCGGGGCAGATCTCACCCCAAGACGCGAGGATGAGGTCACACTCGACCTCTCCAAATACCCATACAGAAGGGTATTGGGGAAACTGATGTACCTGGCACACATGACTAGGCCAGACATCAGTAATGCGGTCAGAGAACTAGGCCAACAGATGCATGACCCATGCATGAGGCACTGGAAGGGACTGCAACATCTGTTGAGGTATTTGTCAGCCTTCCCTAACCAGGGACTATCCTTTAAACGTCAAAATCAAGGTCAGGGTACTTGTTTGAAGGGATATTCAGACGCTGATTTCGCGTCTGATACGAAGACCAGAAGAAGCTGCGCTGGATACCTCATCATGCTTGGGGAGACGGTGATCACTTGGTCTTCCAAAACAGAGAGGAGTATTGTTTTGAGCACTTCAGAATCAGAGTGGACCGCTCTGGCTCGAGGTATCAGACATGCTAACTTCTTAAAAGGGTTACTGGTGGAACTAGGGCTCGAACAGTTCAAGACCCCATGGTTTTGCGACAACCAAGCGACCATTGTTTCGGCTAAAACACCGGGATTCAATGGAAGAACCAGGCACGTAGATGTGAAGCTGAAGTTCACTAGGCAGGAACATGAGCTTGGCAACATCGAGCTGAATTATGTGCCCACTGATCAACAGCTGGCAGATGGATTGACTAAGAGGCTGAGGAGGACCAAGCACAACGAGTTTAGGACAGCAGTGCTTCATGACATCGGATAACATCCCTCATACACATCTACAGTGTATGGAGGGATGGGAGGAGTGTGCCGATATGAGTATCTGGTACGTCGTAGAGATTGTGCAGATACCTTTGTTAATACGTGTATATGATAGTGATAGATAGGACATTGTTTTCTGAGGATGGTTGAGGAATCCAGCGGT
>PIVM01000742.1 GCA_003353945.1 Gammaproteobacteria bacterium | reverse complement strand
CCCCCCCCCCCCTTCCTCCTCAGTCAGGGACTCGAGCCGCGCCCATGCGGACACTAGTACTCCCCACGTGCGTTTGTTTTGATATGCAAATTAGGCACCGCTATGAACAGCTGTTCGTCTGCTCCCTAAATCTGGTTACAGGTAGGAATCCCCCGGGGAATGCTGTCAAGAACCTTGCTATTTTATCATATTTCTCGAGCGTAACTTTTAATGGCACTGTGTGTCAATGTTTCGTGAACCTTGAAGTTTATCTGGTGAAAGACTGGTGGCTTTCTGTGCCGTAGTTTTATAGCAATTATTCCCGCAAATCTGGCATGTTTTAAAATGCTGTTTCGTGTTTGCCCCGCTCTGTGATCGCGATATGTGCCACGGCCCGCGCGCTTGCCTTTTCATCCCGATTTCCTTGCATGCAGAGATCATACTAGACCACTTCATGTGTCGAGATATACATTTTTAGAAAGATACACGCTTACATTTTCTTGTTTTCACTTTCAAGTGTTTGGGAAAATTCATTTTAGGCCAAAATATGCCTAGATTCTGGCAGGCGTGTCCGCTGTTTTCATCTCATCATCCATTCCGCGGTGTAAACGTTTTTACACTTGCTCCAGATTATCACCCTCAGGAATTCGATAATTTCGAATGACATGCTATGAAATATGGTCATATGGCTTCACCAGATTCTCTAGTTTACATACATATGCTACATGTTAAACGTTTTATGGAATTTGTCGCAAGATAATGGTATTTAAATCGTGCATCGCGGCGCCGGCCTGGCAATTCGCCGTGCAGCGATCAGCTCAGTGACGACGTCGACAGGAGCGCTGCGTGCTGGCGTTGGGCCAAATATGTCACACACAAGCTAAGGTCGAGGGGGTGTCCTTTCATGTCCAAGTCGGTCTTATCAGTGTCGACGATTTAATACGCACACAAATACCAAGAGTGCTTGGGGGGGGGGGGGGG
>PIVM01000263.1 GCA_003353945.1 Gammaproteobacteria bacterium | reverse complement strand
TATTAAAATATATATGTTATGTTAATTTTTATTCAGTTTAATTGGTTATTAATAGTATTAGTTGATTTTTATTCAATTTACTATATTTAAAAATAAGTCCATTATATATTCTTGTTTTTTAAAAATTAAATATACTTAAATGATTATTGTTTTACTTTCTTTTTAATAATCTTCTTCTTGATTATTTTCTTAATAATCTTTTTCTTAGGAGCTAGGTTAGGTTTATTTGTAATAGTTAATTGTTGAACTAATTCTGTTACTTCTTCTGATGATTGTTCTTCCTCTGATAATTCTTCTCCAATTTCTTCAGTTGTTTCTTCCATATATTTATTTTCAATTATATATTTACATATTTCTTTATAATATTTGATTTTAAAATTTAGTGATAAATTTATAATATTTATATCTAATTTTTTAAAATTATATTTATTAAAATATTTATTCTCTAATTTTTTAGATTGTTCAATAATATTATTCATTTTAATAACTTCTTTATAATAAATATCAATATTATCACTATTAAAATTATTTAATTTTTCATAGTTTTCAATAATATTATATAATTCCTCTAATTCTTTAATAATTATTGTTTGTTCTTCAGTTGAATATTTTGGTATTTTAATTTTTTTCAAATCAGCAACAGTAATTGATTTTTGATTCGCACCTTTATATTTTTCCTCTAATCTATTTTTATTAAGTTTTAAGTAATAATATAAAAATTTATTTGGATAATTTATATCTTTACTTTCAAAATGATGAGTAGATGCAGCAACAGAATATTTACCATCATAGTGATATATATTTGATCTTCCACTTCCATTTGTTGTATTAATAATTAAACCTTCACCATCAAAATCAAATTCATTAGTCATTAAATGACCTTTAATACTACAATAAAATAATGGATATTTACCATTTTTAATACTATCTCTTTTTGAATTTCTTTTTTTACCTTTTTTCATTTTAATAACATCACCCAAAGTTATATAATCAATGTTTTTATTTAAATTTTCTTCTTCGTATGTTTTTAATTCAAATGAATAATTATTTTTTTGTAAATCTATTTTAGAAACAGATTTCATTTTAATAATTTCACCATCAATATTCATATCATAAAAATCCATATATTCTGTTGTTTGTTTTTCATTTGTAAATATAATCATAAATGTTCCAACATTAGTAGATAAAAATAAATCACTTGGTAATAATACAAATCCTTTAATATTTCTTTCTTCAACCAATTTTTTTCTAACTTTAATAAATTGTGATTTATCACTCCAAACTAATTCACCATATGGCAATACAATTTGAACAATACCATTGTCTTCCATTAGATTAATAGATTGTTGTAAAAATAAATTTTCTGCTTTATTACTTGGAATTGGATAAATATCTTTAAAATTATGTGTATTATCAGCATCTTTATATTCTTCTTTAATACCCTTAATATCACCAGTTTTTTTACCTCTTGTATATTTAACACCTTTTAATCCGAATGGTGGATTTAAACCCTGTGAATGGAATTTTCTTTTCGGAATATTTGTAAAACTATTTTTATTATGAATATTTTTAGGAAATTGTCCGGTAGATAAAATCATATTTAAATATAAATGTTTCATAGTTAGTTTATCAACTTCTTGTCCATATAAATTATCTGGATTGAGATTTAAATTAAAATAATTTTCTAAAATAAAACCACCTGAACCAGCACAAGCATCGTATGCTGTGAAATCATCAATGTCAAAAATGCCTTTTTGTAAACAAGTATTAACATAAGGTTTGACAAATTTTTTAATACCAGATACGATAATATTTCTATGTGTATGAAATTGACCAAGTTGAGAACCATCATTTGAATATGAATTAACAAATGATTCAAATATACTTGTAGAAATTGAATATGAATTATTTTTAATAGATGATTCATTATCATCAAAATAAATACCTAATTCTTCAATAATCTTTAATAATGTTGACATTGAAATAGAGTCACATTTTAATCTATCATCATCTGAAGAAAAAACATCACCCAAAGCACCTTCTAATAATTTTAAAATTTGTTTATTCCAATAATTTGTGATATTATTATTTTTATTATTCATATTAATTAATTTATTAAAATCATTCATATCTTTAAATATTATTAAAAATTTTTCTTTAAGTTTTCCATTTGTTTGATTATTAATAAATATCATAAATTTCTTATATAATAAAGAATTTTCATTTGTTAAATGTATTTTTAATAATCTCACAAATAAGATAGACATAATATGTCTATGTGCATCTTGTCCAATAATTTGATGTCTTGTTCTTAAAGTATCATGACATCTATTGATTGCTTTAGTAAATTCTGATGTAAAAGTATCCATTGTTGAAGTTTGGTGTTTAAATGAAGTTATAAGATTATTATTATTATCAATATTAAAGTTTGTTATTATATTATTAGAAATTTGAATATCTTGTTTATAAAGTTTAGATAAATCAATTTTACTATTAAAAAAACGATTATAAATAGATTTTAAATTATCATAGGCGTAGTATTCAAAGAATAATTCTTTATTTGTTTCATATAATTTATCCATTTCATAAGCAATTTCTTTTTCATTATTATTATTTAAAATAAGATGTAATCGTTTTCTAATATCATTTATTCTATTTCTTCTTTCAATTAAAAGATTTTCAATCTCGTTTATTTGTTTATTTGAACAATCTTTTTTCTTATTTTTATGTTCATCATAATGAGATTTTTGAGTAAATTCCTTTAAACATTTTTCACAAGTGTAGATTGTCATATTGTATTATTGTATTATTGTATTATTGTATATATAATAATCAATTTTATTATTTTTAAGTTAATTTTAACAAAAACCGTTAAAAAAAATAAAATATTATTTTTACCGGAAACAAGTCCATTATTATAATAAGTTTTTAAAAATAAATTAAAAATAATTCTTGAATGTTATTTTTGTTTCATTCCCATAATATAACCAAGGAAGCATATTTGGTATTTTCTTATTATTTTCTCTATAAATATCTAATATTTCTTGACTATTTAACATTTCATTACTAATTCTATCTTCAATATTTTCATATAGGTCATATATAACATTTAAACATTCATTATGATTATTATAATATTGATTTTTATTATTTATAAAAGACCATTTAAAAGCGGGGAATAGTTCAATTATATTTTGTGGTAATCTCAATTCTGGATTTTCCATTTGAAATTGATGATATGTTTGATTTGTTATATTATTTGTTTCAAGAATATCGCAGAACTTATCATATCCTAATCCTTTTCTTGTTTTAATACGATTAACAATATCATTAACATCAATTTGTTGCATTGTATCAATGTTATTGAAATCCATTTCAAAAAAAGTTCTACCAAGACCAGTTTCAAATCCAATACATCTGTTTCCAACTATTATTTTAATTTTTTCAAAATTATCTGTCATTTCTTCAATATATCTTAAAATATTATTGATTATATATTCTTTCTTTTCTTCCATATTTTTATTATCAAGTAATTGATAAAACTCCGCGACTTTCTTATTTGGTGTTACTCTGGTTAATCTTCCTACTTGTTGTAAGAATACATGCTCTTGCTGTTTTTCTACAAATGAATAGTAAATACCACAAGATAATTCTTTATCATTTGAACCTTCTTTAAATCTATTAACACATACTAACATACATTTATTTTTATTTTCTATGAATTTCATTATGTTCTTTGAATCACTATCATCTTTTGATTGTGAAACATAAACATCAATATTATTGAAGTTTTCAGTTAGGTTTTTATATAATATCTGAGATGTTATAATTGTATTTGTCCAAAATATTATTTTTCTATGATTATTTGATATTTCTCTAATACTTTCATAATTATTTTCAAATAATCTTTGTTCTTGTTCTTCTTCTGTTAATTGTGTTCCACTT
>PIVM01000741.1 GCA_003353945.1 Gammaproteobacteria bacterium | reverse complement strand
ACGACTGCGCGACTGACCGCGGCCACATGCAAAGTTTTCGAGAAAGAAGTGGCTATATTTCCCGTGCCCACAGGCACCGGCAAGCCCCTCATTGCTGATGTTAAGCACAAAAGGAGAGCGCGAACCATGTCGAAGAGAAATATATTGGCAGCAATGCTATTGATAATCACAAGTAATAGCTATGCTGCAATTGATGAAAAATCATACGCAAAATGTGCTGTTATTGATGGAGATCTTGCTCGATTAGAATGTTTTGATAGTTTAGCTAAGAGTAAAAATCTTGACGGAATACAAACTCAATCTACCAAAATATCTGGTAAAGGAAAATGGAAAGTTTCTGTTGGTATAAATCCAGTTGATGATTCAAAAACAGTTATTCTTGCTCTTGATTCTGATTCTGGTAGGAACAAATGGGGAAAGACCATTTCCCTTATAGCAAGGTGTAAAAGTAATTTGACCGACCTGTATATAGCCTGGAATGATTATCTGGGTAGAGAAGCAGATGTTTTAACAAGGGTTGGCACTAACAAAGCAATTACTAAGCGTTGGGGTGTGTCTACAGATAGCAAGGCAACATTCCATCCAAAACCAATTCGATTTCTAAAAAAAATGCTTCAATCTAATAAGCTTGTTGCTCAAGTAACCCCTTATAATGAAAGTCCAGTTACGGCAATATTCGATACAAAGGGGCTGAATAATGCGATCAAACCATTACGTAAAACTTGTAGTTGGTAGTGTTTCGCGCTGACTGCGCAGCTACGTCCAGCCTCGCCATGACGGGGGCTACATGCTTTCGCATATCTGACACCGTCCTGACTGCCCGCTATTAACTGGCAGGATCAGCCCCAGCCTCAGCTCCTGAAGTCTCACTTTTCTCCAGCTCGACTATCAGCGTCGCTCCTTCCGCTGAGATTACCTTGACCCAGGTGCCGGCGGGCGCGTCGGGGCCACTGACTTCCCAATTG
>PIVM01000740.1 GCA_003353945.1 Gammaproteobacteria bacterium | reverse complement strand
AATGGCCGGGACAAAGAGATGCAATCTCGCGAGAGCAAGCTAACCTCAAAAACCCGGTCTTAGTTCGGATTGTAGGCTGAAACTCGCCTACATGAAGCTGGAATCGCTAGTAATCGCAGCTCAGCCATAGTGCGGTGAATACGTTCCCGGGCCTTGTACACACCGCCCGTCACACCATGGAAGCTGGCTATGCCCAAAGTCGTTACCCTAACCTTTTGGAGGGGGACGCCTAAGGCAGAGCTAGTGACTAGGGTGAAGTCGTAACAAGGTAGCCGTACTGGAAGGTGCGGCTGGATCACCTCCTTAAAAGGAATATAAGAAAAATACAACTTTTGTATTTTATTTTAAAGTTCATATCATCTGTTATCCCTATTTTAGGGATTTCAGGCCTGTTGGTAGGCCTGGGCTATGAGCCCACTTTTTCGGTTTTTTTTGAAAAAATAATGGGCTATTAGCTCAGTTGGTTAGAGCGCACGCCTGATAAGCGTGAGGTCACAAGTTCAAATCTTGTATAGCCCACCATTGATTTTAATCAATCAAGAAATTCTAAAAAGTGGGTTATTTTCCTCATAAAATATCATGGGGGTATAGCTCAGTTGGTAGAGCGCTGCCCTTGCAAGGCAGAAGTCAGCGGTTCGAATCCGCTTATCTCCACCATATTAACTTGATATGGTTAACAAAATGGTCAAATGACTTAAAGCATAGGGCGGATACCTAGGCACCTAAAGACGATGAAGGGCGTGGAACCAACGATATGCTTCGGGGAGCTGGAAACGAGCTTTGATCCGAAGATTCCCGAATGGGGCAACCCTATAAACTATCTGCTGAATTCATAGGCAGAAAAGAGGCAACTTAGTGAACTGAAACATCTTAGTAGCTAAAGGAAGAGAAAGCAAACGCGATTCCCGGAGTAGTGGCGAGCGAAATGGGAACAGCCTAAACCAATATTTTATATTGGGGTCGTGGGA
>PIVM01000102.1 GCA_003353945.1 Gammaproteobacteria bacterium | reverse complement strand
TTACGAGGATCCAAAGATATTAAACATGTTTAACATCCGCCCTTAGCTCAGCTGGATAGAGCGCAGCCCTCCGGAGGCTGAGGTCAGAGGTTCGAATCCTCTAGGGCGGGCCATATAAATCAATAAGTTAAGCCTGTTTTAGGTTTCTATCATTTTCACCTGAAACCATTATCCAGCATATATCCAGCACTAGATTGTATTTCACGTGTTTTGCATTTGCTGCCTACCTTGCTTTTGCACAAGGTGCATACGAAGCGCCCTCAACATCGGCGGTGAAACACGCTGTAGTGCAGGAATATAATTAAAAAAAGATATGGGGGTGGCCCGCTTTTCTTTCACCTTAGTAAGGTCCCACACAACCCGCAGAAACTGTATTGCTCCGCCGATTACAATCTTCCCAATAGATTTCTACACCAATCCACCATAAAACATTTTACATAGCTCAACATAAAACTTTACAATACATTCACTTTTTAATTTCAACATTTATATAGTGGCATTTTATGTCCGCCAAAAACATTCTTATTCATGATATTAAGCCCCGTGCAAAAATGATGATGGAGTGGATTCATCACTTTTACATTATTGCAGCCTTTATAAGCATAATTGTCGCTTTTTACACTACGAAACACACAACGCTTGAACTAACTTTAGTTTGTATTTTTGGTGGCTATTTTGTGGTTGTCTTGGTATTCCTAATAGTGTCATCAGCTCACTGGGGGGCCAAAGCAAGGTATTCGGAGTCTTATGAATCTACCCATGCGGCGGTTGATACCATAAGAGATGTGCATCACTATCTTGAGCGCTGCAATAACACGAGTGACCCCACTAAGTTTAATAAAGAAAAATTTAGAAAGATGTTAGTAACGGCACTAACAGCATTAAGCAATGCCTATACTACTGCAACCGCAGTAAGATGCCGCACGTGCTTGAAACTGATAGGTCTAACAAAGAATCACCCTTCTGGCAATAACGGCCAATCGTTAGACAATTATTATGTCCAGTCATTTGCAAGAGACATGGTATCAGCTGAACAAAAAAAACATGATGATGAAAACGAAAACGAGAAGCACATAGTAGGTAAGAATACAGATTTCAGTGACCTTGCTGAAATGAGAAGAAATTATTTTTTTGAAGGTAATGTCTGGGGGGGTGATCATTACCGAAACACGAGTTTCCCCGAGCATAAGCCTACATCGAGCAAGGGTTTAGTTTACAACTCAGTGATAGTTCTACCTATCAGATATAAACTAGACGCACAGGAGATTGAAGAGAGAAAACAAGCCGGAACACCTGATAGCGCTCTAGGAGACCAAGACTTATATGGATTTCTAGCCATAGATGCAAAACCCAGAAATGCTTTTAATGAACGCTATGATGTACAAATTGGCGCCGTTATTGCGGATGCATTACATCCAGTATTGACAGCCTATAATAAAGTCATAAAAACTCAAAAAAAAATTGCTTAAAGATTTGGGAAAGATGCTAACACTTGCAATAGTTAACCTAAATCAGAGAAATATGTTGCAATATTGGCTACTCTTAGTGTAATAACTTTGACTAACAAGCTGAAAAAGCAGAAGAAAATTATGCTACATCTTGTTAATTACAGCTAACTCGTTGATAAGAATAATAAAATCTCTCAGAAACCAGCATTACAGATAAGTGGGTGAGTGAGTATGGAAAACGAACAAACAAGACAAAAAGACCAACATTTGGAGAATTCAAAAACTCGTGACGAAAACCAAAACGAAGATCAAAAAACCACTTCCAATAATTACTCAGATATCACAACATATGACGAAAATGGCGCCGCAATGTCCAATACCCGCATAATGCTCCTAGCTGGATAGTCGTATCAGATCTTGATGTAGTCCGACGAGCACAACTTCCACTGTAAATAGTGCGAACGCTACCTTTGCCTCCCAAATAAATTACCCCCCCCCCATTAACCATCAAATGCGCTCTTGCGTAAACAACACCCCGCACATTAACGAAACAGTAAGCATGTGTTTTTTTAGGGCCCCTACGTCCGCTATGTTCTACCACGGGGCCAAGCGAGCGCGGTATTCGACAGTTTTTTGGGTTCTATAGACTTCAACAACAAGTCCGAGGAAATACAGTATTTATAGGGTAAAAATGCGATTATTGGGGTGTCAGAGTTGCAGTCTTACCCGTGGATCAGGAGGTTTGAGCGCCAAATTCCATAATATCCTAAGCCATGTACAATCATGCCTGACTTAACCGCCAGCTTAGTCATTATTACATCTGGGCACCGCCAAACCAGCACTGTTTAATAATTGCGCACTCTTCAGGGCTAGAAGTCACCCTCGACACCCTAAAATCAACGTTTTACCCCTATTTTTATAGAGTTTCGCTTCAACTGCTGCTGCCACCTAGGAAACCCGAAAAACTGTCGAATACCGCGCTCGCTTGGCCCCGTGGTAGGCAATAGCTACTCAGGAGCCCCCTCTATTATTGTGCATATCCGGTAATGACAGCATATTATTGAGCTACTTAAGACAAAGAAGATTCCTGCTTCCACAAACATATTTACTTTTGGCGGCACCCTTATACCTAATTCTGTTTGGTCGCCTTGAGCTTCTAAAACAGAAACTTGCCTTCGTTCATTAAAAGCATCCTTTCACAAAGATAAAAAGCTATGAAGAGTTACAAAATATCACTTGCAGCCTGCAAAATAACGCCTGCCACCAAGCCGGCAGCAATGGCGCTTGACCATTTTAGCCCTTTCAAAAATGTAGCCTTTGCTGCGGCCCATTTTAAAAAGTGATAATTGTCTGCTTGGTACTGGAGTATTTTTTTGTGAGCTATCACTGCATCGATATAAGCATTACGAACAAGCTGGGTTCCGTCGGTTCCTAGTTTGTAATCCTGGATTTTAGCTTCAGTGAATTTCTCATGTGCGATCACTTGAAGACGCGTATATTCTTTTTGGTATTCACCTTCCTGAACTATACCAATTGCCTCATCGGAAAATTTTAAATGCCTATCTTTTGTGCTGCTGTCATAAAACGCACAAAGAAGTTTTGAAATATCAAGAAATGCTCTTTGAATATGTCTGCGCATTTGCTCAATATTTTCAGCCTCTCGCTCAACATCTTCTGGGTGTATCAGCGATCGAATAAAGTGATCTAGGGCATTTCGCATTTCATTGAATACTTGAATTGGCAATATTTTGGATTCAGCTTCATACATCGCAGATATTTGCTTTAGGATAAAATATGAGCGAACTATCTCTTTGTACTTATTATTATGTTCACTTATAGTTTCTGACAATTCGCTGGGGTGCTCAAGAAACTCATTTACTCCTTTGGCAATTTCGTCTAGTTCTTCTTGTGTTTTACTTTTCCCCTCCATACTGCTCTGCAGCTTATGAATATAGCGCGCAAGAGCATCATCTAGGAAGATCGTGCCATCCTTTATTAGCAAAAGAAGCTTCAGTCGAATCACTGCAAGTTTTTTCATTAATTATTCTCAAATTAAGCATATAAAAAAGCCCAAGCGGACATGGCAAGCTTGGGCTTTTGTGCTGAACTAAAATCTATTCGCGATAACGTACGTCATAACGGCGCAGAATCCCTGATAT
Organism: Gammaproteobacteria bacterium; assembly: GCA_003353945.1. Classification (GTDB taxonomy): domain Bacteria; phylum Pseudomonadota; class Gammaproteobacteria; order Pseudomonadales; family PIVM01; genus PIVM01. Next base: position 13,465 of record PIVM01000102.1, on the reverse strand, counting down.
GCTGGCCAGCTTCTCTAAAAAAGGATTCCCTTGGGCAGGCGCAATATAGACATCCGGCTTTGCGATATCTTTTGTTTTTAACGAAGATACACCTAAGAGATCGTGATCTATATCTTTATAGTCGCGATCCAAAAGTTGAGTAGACATTGTGTTTTCCATATTATGATAGAATTTCGATTTTAGTGTACTTGCCACAACAAGCTTCCCAAATCTACATCTACAGGATGGTGAGGTCATAAACATGGTCCACCTCACTCAAAAACGTTAGCGCATTATACAGACTTTTACAATAGTCAGCTCTTATCATTAGAATGCACTGGCGTGCATTCTAATGATAAGAGCTGACTTGTCAACACCTAGTCACCGGTAATTCTAGTATATATACGTATATTTGCACGAATATCTGCTTAATTGCCAAGAATAAACTAACATTATAATCTTTTTTATCAATGACCTATATCATGACCGGATAATTAGGAACTAAAGCAACATTATATGAAGCAGTATGGCTATCTCTGACCGAGTGAATTGATGGTGATAGCTGCTGTACATGATTTTGTCACCTAATGCACAGGCAAACCACTATCGTTAGATAGATTTCATCCTATAAATAAAGGGATTTATTGAATTTTCCGAATTTCACCAGTGGTGGGGCACTAGGGACCCAAAAAACTGTCGAATACCGCGCTCGCTTGGCCCCGTGGTTGCCCTCCTTGGCATCAGGGTCCCCCACACCGACTAAGCAATATCCGCTTGCTGGTGGTCAGACTGCCTTACCTTGCCTCCGGCTGATTCAATAGCCTCGTCCCAACCGTCATTGGCATTGGTGCTGCTTTCTGTGGAAGGGTGTGTATCTATCCCTTCCTGATCTTCAGTCTTCACCTTGCCACTAGCGGCACTTAAGGCTTTATCCCAGCCATCAGCAACCAAGTGTTTTGTATTGTCGGGTTCATAGTCTGACATGGCTTGTTTCTCCGTCATTTGAGTTAAAAAGGTTTCTGTGTCCGTGGTCATGATCTTGCTAATGGTGGTCTGATGGCTCTCTACCCGGTCGGCCAGTCCCGCAGTGACTGCTTTATGTCCGGCATATGTCAGGGCCTCAGTCTTGCGCACTGCTTGGGAACTCAGCCCACGGTTACGTGCCACAGTCTCAACAAAGATGTTGTATATATCGTTGACCTCATGCTGCCAACGATCCTGCACGCTTTTGGGTAGCTTTTGGAAGGGATTGCCGTCAACCTTATGAGCGCCCGCATGGATCAAGGATACGTTGATACCTGCCTTGCTGTGCGCTTCACTTAAGTCTCTGTGCATCATCACCACACCGACTGAACCTACCTCTGCAGTACGGGAGACAATGACCTCATGGGCAGCGGATGCGATGGCATAGGCAGCAGAGAAAGCATACTCCCCAGCTATTGCAGTGATGGGCTTTTTATCACGCAGACTGTAGATCAAGTCGGACAGATCAAACACGCCACCAGCCTCACCACCAGGGCTTTCAATATCAAGAACAATGTGATCAACTGCCGGGTCGTCTGCTGCTGCCTGGATCATTGATCCAATCTCTCGATAGTTGGCCGTCCAGCTAATGCGATTAGTCAGAATGCCAGCTATCCGGATAATCTCTATATGGTCGCTTGATGCGCTCTCACTACTGCCCGCACCAAGGAGAGTTGACAGATCTTTGCCAGAACTATCTGCACTCATTGCTGAAGTGAGTTGTCTTAAAAATGATTGAGCACGGTTTGGCTCCATCAATAGGGGTTTGTCTAATAAATCAGTAATCATGCTTGTTGCCTCAATAAGTTAGGAAAGGTGCGCGACGTGCTCATAGCCTGGAGGAACCATGCAGGGAATCGCGCTGCGCGGTATGCGCCCCATACGGTTTCCTTTATGCCGCGTACTCAAGAACTATTTCAGGTCGGCAATCGCTGCGCCGATCAATCCAGATGCCAGCCTGTTCAGCTTCAGTGATAAGCTTCTCTTCTTTGACCTCCAGCTTCACCAGCTTTGCATTGAGGGACTTAAGCTGCTTGGCTTTATCCTCTGTTGAAATGCCGCCAGCCTCTTCAGCGTGTACTCTGACAAGCGGTAACAACTTGTCTTTGACGGCATCACCAAACAGGCAGCATAGGAGTGGCGCTAACTGCCCTCTTAACGTCCGTGGGCCAAAACCTTCCCCTTCATGCGAGACGGACTCGATACCGGTAAGAAACATATTGGTCCAAATATTTGGCATTGATCCTTCCGCCAGCGCTTCGACTGTTTTTTGAAACTCGACACTTTGCGCCTGTGCATCAATCCAGTTCAATGCGAATGCTTCAGCCTCATCAGGTGCTAGCGGTAAATCATTGAGGTCAGTTATCTGCTGTTGGGTGTCGGCTATTTGCTGGCGAACATTTTCAACAGACTCTCTCGCTTCAGCGCTAAATTTATTGATCTCATTTATAATCGACATGTTGTGATCCTCCGGCTATCGATATGAATTGGCTTGTGATTGGGTACCGTTGCAAGTGCCGGGTATCGAAACGTCAGTGCCGGTAATCTCGATGCCCCAGTCCTTGACTGCTTCATCAAGCCTTGTCATCAATTGCCCCAGTGGTTGCATGTCATCCTGCATCGCTTCATATTTTTGGTAAGCCTCCTGATGACGCTTCTTCGCAGCATTGATCTTGTTTTGTGCTTTCTTTAGATCATCTTCAGTGTGTCGATGTTGCTTAATAACGCTGAGATGTGCTTCCAAGTGCCGGCATTCTCCGTGTAATTCTTGCTGGTCCTCCATAAGTAACCGTAATTCAGCGTAGCGGCGGCGGTGTTCGGCTTTCAGTCGTTGGTATTTTTCGATATTGATAGTGCTCATGATGAGCCCTCCGTTTTCATTTAAGGTTGATAGGTGCCCGTTGATTTCTTCACGTTGATTGCCCCTCACGCAACCAGTTGTTTGCGGTCCGTCTTGCGTGCCCGACTGCTTTTAAACCAGGAACCTCTGTTAAGGCCCGCTGGTAGATATTGCTGTATTCATTCAATAGGGCTTGCTGGCGGTCTTGTGGTGCCAGTCTGACGGTATCCAGAATCCAACCCGTATCGGCGTAATGTTCCTGCTCGAAGGGTTTCAGGTGATCAGCGCGGTAGTGGTATTCGGGTTCCTGTAAAAGCTGCGTTTCTTCATCTGGAGTCGAAATTTTTTGAATACGTGCCGGGCGGGCACTGACAAAACTGACAGAACCGGGTTTTGTCGGTTTTGTCGGTAGGGGGTCGGGGCATATTTCAATTTTATTGAGCCAGCGTCCCATAATCACACTCCCCTTACGTTCCAGGTATAACGGATTGATGGTCTACCACCTTGCTCTGTGGTATCGATGAGTTCAGCAAAGATCCATCTATGCTCAAGCAAAAGATCAATGGCATCTTGCACATCTGAGTGCGTTGTTAAACCGGCCCAGCCCTTGCGCTGGATATCTCGGGAAGTGAACAGCTTTGGTAATTTGGGTCTCCGCTTTAAGATTATTTTTGCACCAATCACCCCAGCATTGCTGACCAGGCTATAAACACGATTTGCATGACTGCGCAGGTAGTCTGCCCACTCTAACGCTCTGGCTGTCGCAAGTGGTCCAACTTCCTGTCTACCGCCATCGACCAACTCAAACAGCAGCGCCAAGCCAGCTATCGTTTTTGGCATTTTCATCAAGTGGCTTTCGAATGCCGGGTGCAATTCTCCGGAACGCGCCTCTGTTTGAAGCTCTTTCATCCATTCAATAAATAAAGGCTGTGCTTCAAGTGAAAATCGCAGATAAGTTCCTTGAGGGGCTTGGAGTTGATCCAGCTCTTCGAATACATGCCGGTAGCGATCCAAAGTATCTTTATCGGGAGCGCGGTCAATCCACTTCCAAGTTTTCTCATCATCAGGCCATACCGCCAGCTGAAAGCGCTGTATCAGTCCATCATCCTCTTGACCATTGACAGCACCTCTTACCAAGGGAGCCAGTTTTGAGGGCTGTATGCCGCCCAACATGGATAAGGTGCAGTTGTCTATGTCGATCGTTCCGCGCCCAATACGGTCATAAACAAACCGTCCATTGCCGTCAAAACATTCAAGATAAAACGCTCTCTCACTCTGGGCGTCTTCACCGCGTAGCTTGGCAATCAGCCCTGCAATTTCATCTCTGACCAGGAATAGGCCGTTTGGATTTTCGTTGAGTAGCTCGCCCACTTTTTCCACTGTTGCATCATTAATAATCAGACGGCATCGGTTAGGCGGGCGCTCTTCAGAGGCTTCAAACTTTTCTAATTCTTGAAGTGCTTGATCCCGTTTATCATCCTTGATTAGCTTTCTGGCATTGTCTTTTACTTGTTTTTGCTCAATCTCACGAATCGCCAGTTCCGCCTTATAACTGTTGACTGCCGATTCATACGCCTGTTTTCTCTCATCTTCCATGCGGTATAACGGTGACACGCCGGATTTCATAGCAGGGGTTTTCATCATTGATGGCCGGCCAATGACTCCGCCCCATTGTGTGGGTACTACTTCCCAGTCATCATTCTGTTTCGGCCTAATGACAACTTTGTTCCCAGTGACCGCTGATAATGAACAAACGGACGTTACTCCCACAAAGTCAATTGGACACTGTTGGCGATTCGCTATGTCGCTTACGTAGTCGCGTATCGATTCCGGAAGCAACTCCACAGGATTAAACTTGTTTACCGGTGGCAGTTCATCTGGAAGCGGTCTAGGCATCAGTGAATCGATAGGTATTCCGGAATCAGAATTGGGCGTCTGTTTGCCAATTTCTTTTTCCAGTTCCGCTAAAGTTGAATCTTTTATGAGTGGCATATCACCCTCGTTGTTCGTAACGATATATTTTAATTGTCTTAGCGTGAATTAGGATTACACCCACCGCATGGCAGCCCAGTAGTGAGGCGGCCAGATTTTTCAAAGCGATCTCGTTGACCAGATTTGAGTAGTCAATTACGATGCAATCACGTCCTAAAACTGGCCATCGATAATCGGCGGAATTGCAATCATCCGGTAAAACTAGTGCTCGCCTGAACCCTATCTGATATTCCTTCTCAGCGCGTTTCCATGCCAACTGTCCCCCAGCAAATATAAATACTGTCTCGGTTGCGTTAACATCAAAACGCTTGCCATAAGGCGGCAGCTTTAACGCTGCCCGCCTTTGCACCGGATTAAGTGCGACGTTCACTATCACCTCCACCCTCAAATAAACGCGAAGAGATGACCGTCTGTAGTAGTGCGTCAGCAGTTTCTATAAGATGAGCAGCTGCATAAAGATGGTCTCCTATCTTCGGTTCAACCTCTTGTGCCAGTGGAGCAACAATACTGTCAGCGCATGCCAGGAAGGCGGATACTTGTTCTAAAACGTCCTCACCATTGAACCCGGAATTAACGGTCAATAGTGGCGTTCCAACTGGTAGGCCACAGAAACCACGTGTGACGGTTGTTTTGTTGGAAGTGGGTGTATTCGGGTGCAAGTTCTCTTCTTCTGGCAAGTGGTCCATTGCCTGTGTCAGAAAATTTACAATGCCGTGAAAGGCGTTTTGCGTGTCAGGCGAATCACCGTAATTTTCAGATAACTCTGCGCTGGTTCTGGCAAGTGTGGTGGCAAAACTGATTAATTGAGAAAGTGGGGTTGCGTCTGTAGCAGTGCGTGAAGACGCACCTTGGGTGTGATCGGTCATATTGACCTCCTGAGATAACGGGTGTAATCCCACCACTCGGAGGCTGCATGCTCTGGGTGGCAGGCCGAACGGGATGCAACTACCGCTCTCAGGAGACGGCCTTCCCGGAGGAAGCCCGAACGACCCGCCATAACAAGCAGACTTCGGCCACAAAAAAACACGCAGTCGAAGAGAGGCGTGTTTGTGACCTCTGAGAAAAACGGGGTTGCATGCCCGGCAACTGATTTTGCAGCTGCATACGCAGTATTTGTTATGCGTACTGACTTGTCAACTATCTTTTTGCGTTTACATCTCGATACTGTATAATTATCCACTTGCCTGGCCCCTCTAATATCTAGGCATCGAAAAGCTCGCATCGGTCACACGTTCGCGGGCTTTTTTTATGTCTATTAGGCTGCTGTATTGTTGCGAGTGCCGAACTGATTTAGCCATTCCTGAAGAACCGCCGAATCGTACACAACCTTCCTGCCAAGCTTTCGATAAGCTGGTGGTTTGTGGCCGAGTAGAATTCCAGTACTCCGAGAGACTTTCATGGTGTGGTGAGAGCAGCCAATAAAATTGGCCGCTTCTTTCGTATCGAGGCGAGGTTTTTCGTTTGTCATTGGTTGCTCCTGTATAGCAGTGGGTCAGGTGGTCTGCTGTTGTTGTGGGAGCATTATTGGAGGGTTTAGGATTATTGAATACGGTGTTTTAAAATAAAAAAATACCTCTGCGAATCTTCCATTAAAAAATTCAAGTGCATTTTGAGAGTGTGAAAATGCACTAATAATTCAGCGCTAACAAAAATTGGTCATCAATTGCCGTTTCTGCAAGTTGCTTTATATTATGGTTGATTTGGTACTCACCTTTTTCTCCATAAGGGAAAAGAGCTATAGCAAGAATTCGACTTTGAATTTTTATACCCTCTCTTTCAGACCAAATTAGAAGATCAAGGTAGGGCAGTATCCGGTAGTCATGTAATTTCCTTAACGTTGCCTGTGTTGGCTCTTTTGAGAACTGATCAAAACCTAGTTTTTTTCTATATAGTTTCAGTAAAGTGGAAAATTCTCTCATTAGAACAGCGTCAGGCGCATCTAGCGATATATTTAAGTAAACGCCGTTACCACTTCGGAGTAACTCTGGGTGTTCAGGGTGCCTAAAAAGCAGGTTAATATCACTAATTGAATATTCGAGACCGTTAAATCTGCTGTCTTTTGTACTTCTGATTGACGTATAAAATTCTTTGATATCTTTGTATGTTAGTGGCGAAATGAAGCTGTGTTCGTCACCAAGACCATAACTTTCATTTTTCAGTTTAGATTTGATTTCTTTCACTTTTTCAATGTCAAGCCGAAAGTCTTCATCCAAAGGCAGATCCCATTCCGTTATATCGGGATTGCTGCTTATCAAATTAATAAATTCATCCGCAGGCCAAGACATGCCATAGCGACGAATAGTCTCAAGAGTATGACTTCTTACCTGGAGAAGCTGCCCCCATCTTTGATAACTTAAATTGTCGGTAAACGAATAATTATCGATGTTGAACCAATCGGGGAGATCACTAATAGTATTAATATATTTGGGTTTTGTGTCGTCTGGCATACGAGCCCCTTCAAGCAACCTTCAATTGAATACACCAAGCCGAGCGGTGAAGGTTTCCGCTTTTTCGGGAGCTACCCTAGGCCTGGTAAACTGGCAGCTTATTCCTTATTCAACAACGCCACCGCAGCGGCCTTATGTTCTGGCGCCAGGTGAGCATATCTCAAAGTCTGCTCAATAGTGGCATGTCCTAATAATTCTCTGACCGTATTTAGATCTACACCGGCCATTACCAACTTGCTGGCGAAATGGTGGCGGAGGTCATGAAATCGAAAGTTGCTTATTCCAGATTTAGCAATCATTGCTCCCCACGATTTACGAATATTGTCCATGCGCTCACCCGTTTTTGGAGATGGGAACACCAGGCCGTTATCCGTTGTTTGGTTCCGCCAAGCCACCAGCGTAGAAAAAGCTTCATCGTTAAGCGGCAAGTGACGTGTATTCCCACTTTTTGCCGTTGTCCCTTCAACGGTAAGCAAGCTGTGTTTTAGGTCTACATCCGCCCATCTTAAGTTAAATATTTCGCCACGGCGCATTCCCGTGTTAACAGTCAGCAATACCATTGGCTTTAGGTAGTCAGTATGCGGCTCTGTGTATGGGGCGGGCGCTTCCCTATCACGCTCTCTACACCACTTAATGTATCTGACACGCTCTTCACGCTGCTTGTCTTGACGATTATCCAGGGCCTGTCGGAGTGCCTCTTCTTCTTCTATTGATAAGTACCGAACACGCCCTTTATCGTCAATTTTGAGGCGCTTCATGCCGGCCAATGGATTGATTTCAATAATCCCCCATTCCTTAGCCTTGCTGAGCACTGATTTAAGTATGGTAACGCGGCGATTGATGGTGGCGGGTTTCAGTTTGTTCTTCAGTAACTCAGTAGACCATTTCTGTATATCCCACTGGGTGATGTTTGCAAGTTTTCGAGTATGTAAGTGTTCAAAATCCTTATTCAGCACTCGTTTGGTGCCTTTCCAGTCCTTAATATGTGTCTCTGCCCAGGGCTCATACTTTTTATCGATAAATGCTTTTAGCGTTGAGTAGCGTGTTTTATCCGCACTTAGCTTTGCTTGTTTTCGATCTGCCAGTACATCCTTACCATCAGCAATCTTGCCAGTATGCTTTTTTGCCAGCCTTCTTGCTTCATCAGCAGCAATGTTCCCACTGACTCCTAGGGTGATTTCTTTTTGCAATCCATTATGGCGGTAGTACAAACCATAACTCTTTTTCCCTTTTGGACTGACTCGCACATGGAAGCCAATAATCTCGGTATCCCAAACGCGATAACGTTCCCCGGTAATAGCTAAAGCATTTACCGTTTTTGCGGTCAGCTTTTTCTTCACTTTTGAGCGCATCTAAAATTATCCAGCAAATGGCAGCACCTTAGAGCAACAAGTATAACCCCCTAAAACCCATGGTGGAATAGGTAACTGTTTAAAATATAAAGAACTATTGGGTTATTGTGGGGTGTTGGGGTATGCCGTGGTTTACCGCTTTAAGGCCCTCCGGAGGCTGAGGTCAGAGGTTCGAATCCTCTAGGGCGGGCCATAAATACCCATTAAAAACAATATCTTACAACACTCTATCGCGATTCCTTCCCAGTTTTTCCCCAGTTTCTATTTTTTTAGCCTCAAGTTTGGCAAGTTCATCATCATCACTCTCACTCTCAATCCACTTAGCGTAGGTCTCAAAAAACATCTTGAGTGAGTGGCCCAACTGCTTGGACAAAAAGCCTGGTTTCGCACCAGCCATCAGCCCCAATGATGCGTATGTATGGCGGCAATTATATGGTCTCCGGTATCTCACATTTGCCTGTTCGAGAGCTAGCCTCCACATTCTATTAAATTCGGCAAAGTCTTTATAAGATCCATGCTTTTCCCTTGTGAATATGGCTTCTTTCTTGAATCGTGATGGCAATGTATTCAGGGTCTTTTTTGCTTCAGCAGTCAGTAGGACAGATCGTGCATGATGGGTCTTAGTGGAATTAACGAGCTTAGAGACAGACCGCACCTTTGAGACAGCTAGATGCTTGCCATCATAGTCATCCCAGTTTAAAGCAATGATCTCACCTGGCCTGATACCTGTGTCAAAAAATAAGGCGAAGTAAGCTGCAGCATTAGCCATCAATTCAGTCGTGGAGTCATCACATTCGAGCCAATTTTCGTAAGTTGCAAAGGCTTCCAATATTGAATATTTTTCTTCTTCACTGAAAGGGTCTAAGGGAGGCTTTTGGACTTTTTGCTTAGGTAGCTTGGAAACGATATTGCTGGCAATTAGGTCGTCATGGTAAGCCAAATTGAAGACCCCACTCAATGGGACCAGGGCATTCTTACGATTCTTGGCACTTCTCCACTCCATCTCACTATCAACGCTCAGCAGGTCACTGAACCGAATGGCTTTGATGGGCCACTTCCCCAGTTCTGGAATCCAGTACAGATTCAAGATTCTACGGTAGTGATCATAGGTGCTATCTTCAACCTTGAGGGCCTTGAGATATTTCTGTGCCAATAATTCGAATAAGGGATTCTCCTGGTTGTCATCATTGAGAGAAAGCCCTTGTTTGAGTCGGTCAATACGATCTTGTCTAATCTTGGCAGCATAAGCTATGTTAGTTTTGTTGGGCTTCTTGGGAATCGTTTCTGAATAGGCTTGTCCTCTGTGTTGGTATCGGATTTCGATGCTGTGGCCTTTTGGCCTGACCCCTCGTGGGTAATCCATGATTCAACCTCTTTAACGTTTATGAAAGTTTGGCGTCCTTTGACACTGAAGTGTATATTTCTTATCCATTTTCCGGATTTCACATAATTCTCTAGTCTCCCTTTTGAAAGCCCTGTAGCTTCCAAATAGCGATCCTTTGTGATCCACCCCACAGTGACCAATTGTTCATTCAACGCTTTCACAAGTACACCTTAAATAACCCATTCCCGTAAAAAACTTGTCAGGTCACTAGCTTTTTCTGGCAGCAAGTTCGATGTCAGACTCAGAACTAGTGCTGGCTGTGTTTGATTGTTTTTTGATCATTTCTTCAAACTCAAATTCATTTACATACACAGTTTTCCTTATGCAAACTCCTTGAACTACCCCCTCCAAAACCCACTTCTTGATGGTCTTTGGGTCCGGTCTTGAGCCTTCACTGAATACCCGTTCAGCCCACTCATTTGCCTTTACAAGTTTGCCCATTTCAATCCTCTAAAACCGTTGATAACATTCTCATTGTATAGAAAAGGGAGTTATTGAACTGTCTGGCACAGGGTCATGTTTCAAGCGTGATGATTCAAACGTTTACCCTCTTCAGCACCCCATGCCCTATAATCCTTATTATCCCAGAAATCATAAATAATGTTTTTCAAAATAGGATTGGTATTGCCACGAGCCAGAATCTTAAACAAGTGTAAAAGCTTGGAATAAAAGTGTAGTGAGAGATAAAAAGAATTCAGCATTCAAACCTCAAGTTAGGAAAAGGTGATGCAAGCAAAGCACATCATAGAACCACCAATATTTCGTATTGATAAGATGGCCATTAGTTCCACGAAGATGCTTCCCTTAGATCTAAAGCTTGATATTGCAAAGCGATATGGTCGTAAAGGGTATTGTGAGGATGAGAAGGAGAAGGAGGGCATTGTTCAGAGAGTGTTAGAGTCTGATGATCCACGGTTTGCAAAAAGCCCTTACGAGTGCGTAATCGAGTTGTTTCCAGGAGACAACTATCAAGGAATGATTCGTGAAGTGCTGAGCCAATTAGATGAATACACATGGTTCTACATTGAACCCTGCGTAGACATAGTAACACCAGATGTTAATGTTGCTGAGGCAGTGAGGGCACATTTGGTAAAGTATTGTTTCATGGATCGAAGGCTGGATGACCCTGAAAATCCAGGTGAAAAGAGAGTATTTGCTTCTGACAATGTGGTGTATTACGAAGAGATCAGTGCAAGGAGGAACATTGTGTTTTATGCAGATATGCCCAGTAAATTTACGGGACAACCCTGTTGTCACTTTGAGCCAAGAATTCACAATTCAGATTTCATCAAAAGGCACTTACCTAATGGTTCTGATGTTTGCGAAGAAAAGCTAAGAGCAATAATTGATAATAAAATAAAATGGAAGTTGCCAAGAGATACTAGAAAGTTAGGGTTGTTACTTCTCAAAGCTGAAGCTAAAGGTAGAGGTAAAAATAAAGACTTGGATTTACGTGAGGGAAATAAAGGTTTCAATAAAAAAGCGAAATCTGGGAAATATGGGCATGATGGTGCTGTTGGACATTTTAGAGCATGTCTAGCAGCAGAGAAAGTCAGGCTAGGAGACAATCATTTTATTGAGTGCTTTCAGAATATTGAAGATTCTCTACGTAAAAACCCGTTGATATTGAAGAGCTGCAAAAAACAGTTCCAGCCACTGAGCTTGCTCACGCTTTTGGAGATGAAGTTTGATGTAATGCAGGCTAAAAGTGTGTAACTAGCGACAAAATGTGTCACTCATCCTTCATTAATAGGGTATACACAGCAACTACCTATACATGCTTTATCTTTTTGTAATTTATGAAGTAAACAGGATTCTTAAGTGATTAGGAACCGTTGGTAGTACACAGATTCAAACTCTTGATAGAAGAACACAGCTACAGTAGCTGTTGAATTCAAATTATACCACAACACAACTTGTACTAACATAGCTAGTCTGAGCAGAGTAATACTGCCATTGAAAGCTTCTGATTCAAACACTGACATTTTGAGTATGCTGCATCAGTGTGCCTGGACATCAATGTCAGAAAATAAATTCAATTGAGGTTTTCTGACTGGACAGTAACTGTCTTCAAGTTTGATATTTGCATCCAGGTATTTTCTGGCTGTAGAGTTCCAACACTGAAAGTTTGATTTGTGTGAGGCTAAGAAGATTTAGTTTTTTATAGAAACCGGGCAAGAGTGTTTCTGAATAGCTTTAGCAGGGCCTGTACTGCTCCCTGTTAAACGATACTGCTTTATTGGTATGCTGGTGATGGTATTTGGTTTAAAGTTGCTTGAAGCGACTGTGAGAGCTTTTGATCATCCGCAAGCTGATGCATTTAAATTCATCTGCTTGTTGATGATTAATCTTCATTTCCAAATTCAGTGGATGTATTTATTGGATGCAAATTGTCAACATGTTTGTTTCAGTTAAGACCTGATTGGCTTTGCTGATGATTGAGATATTGGCTTCAACTTAGCTCTATTTTCTTGAGAGCAATGCCCTGCTTTTGCTGGACTTACAGTGTAAAAAAGCCTTATATACATAAGAAAAATGACATTTTTAGTAATGATGCTGATGTGCTTTCAGCAGTCAATAACTGGCTTTAGAAGGTTGTCATAAAAGGCAATGCACTCATGTCCATGAAGAAGAGCTTGATTTGGATTTATAGCTTCACTGTTTGATTCATTTCAGCAGCTTGGCTTTTGTCAGTTTCTCATGAGTGTTGGACAAGCTATAAGACTATTTTAGTCAACGCCAGAAAGAGAAAGTGAGTAAAAGCGGCCCCACCGAAATGGCTTCTGAGAGCTGCTGTGAGTCACAAATTGTTTCACGTTTTTGAGCCAATGAAGTGTTATAACAGATGTCTTGGACGGGATGAGGCTGATTGCTCCTTCTGGAAGCTTACTGATCCATCTTATTTAGGCAATCATGCTTGTTGAATTACATGGTGCTGAATCCATCTGAAATTGGCTGGCAAGAGTGGACTTTATAGAAAAGCTAAAAAAATATTAAGGAAATTGTGGCACCACGAAGTTTGGCCATTGAGTTTCGTGTGAACTGGCATCCTGAATGCCATTTTTCTCTTTGGTATAAGAGAAAGTTGCGTTCAGGTCAGTGTTGGTGAGCAGCCATGAGCCCCTGTTGGCAGCCTTGTTTCATGCAGCAGCTGAATTGCTGATAAATCGTTTTAAGGAAACAGTTGATGATGGTTTTTGTACCATAAAATCATAGCTACCATTGCCACATATGAATGATTTTCTAGAAGCCTTGCTTTTACATCACCACACTTAAAGCGTTGCCAGTTTTCTTAACAGTACAAGATAAGCTGCACTGGTGGTGCCATATGAGTATTCCGACTAATCCGGCCACCCATTCCAAAGTTATCTGACCACCTAATCCGAAGTTATCCGGCCAGTCAGTCCAATGTTATGCGGCCACTTTGGGAGACGTTCAGCATGGGTCA
>PIVM01000101.1 GCA_003353945.1 Gammaproteobacteria bacterium | reverse complement strand
TTTATATATCATCTAGATGCTTGGAAACAAAAACCCTACAAGGCTTCATTATAAGCTCTATTTATAGCGCTTTGAATTGCCAATTACGAGGGAAGAATCAATGAGACGCTGCACTAGTAACTGATTCGATTATTTCTAACCACATCAATACAGGTATTACGCTAGGGAAAGGTGTTTTGAACTGCCGCCACTAATTACCCATCCTCGTGGGATTCTTTGTGACTCATTTTCACAAACTGCTCCCTCGGTACTTACACCCTTAGTCGGCCCACTCCTTACAAGCGTGCGTGACGAAACATGTCGCGATGCAGGAACCATTCAGAAATTGAATAACCCATGCTACAAAATGCTGACCAAGCAAGCGCAGCAGCAAACAAGAAGTGCTTAGATAACTCATCGTTCGCCATGCCTGTAATGTAAGCGAAACCAATAGTTAATATAAAAATGGCTATCCATACCGCGCCATTTTTCGTAATTTTGAAATCATTACATTCTGTGTTCATTTGAGTGATCTCCCGTGTATGCTCCTTTTTGCTCTAAACATACCGCTTAATATACGATCCCAAATCCCCGAATGTTCAAGTTCTTCCTTATGTTTAAACTGAACCCATAATATGCCTTAGTCAATAGCCTTATTATAATTTGTTATTCTCTCATTTTCGTTTTCTATTTATGAAAAATATATATAACGGGACACATGTGTATGACGGTGCAACAAATGAAAGTCGTTGTTTTCGGTGCAGTAAATGAAGTGTTGCAGAAAGTATTTACATCGATTAAGAGCAATATATACTAAATCACGGATGTTGATATTCTTAATGAGCTTATGAATAGGCCGTGATAACAATATAAAAAACGCATAATATGAGTGGAGATATTGCTCTGTGGAAAAGGTGTTCTCGTCTGATGAGATACCTTAATAATCTGTATAAGCAAACTCGAATTTGGTTTAATTCGCTCATGCTGGACAGTAGAAACATGTAGATATAAGCTTAAAATATTGGAGTCCATTACTCGCAAGCGAGCGTTACCATCAAACGCGATTTTTGCGGCCCGCAAATTGAGCTGCTGTAGACGGGGAGACAAGGAGTCAGTCAATGTTCTTTCCACAGGCAATGATACGCTTAGTGTGGTTTGTGCCTGAAGTGCGCTTAGCTTCCTGCCTTGAATGCTTGTCGGAGACGGGTCAGTTTCATCCCGTGGACCGGCTTTTGCTCGGTGATCAGCACCACTTTGCTGCCTTACGTTGCTTGATTCAAAGCGAGTCAGCCAATAAATGCCAGCAAATTGAACACCTTCTCCTGGAAAAGCTTCCTGATGCGCCTTTATTGAATTACCGGGTTGGGCAACTGTCACCATCGTTATCATTGCCAGAGGAGTCTGTAGTCAAGTGGGACGGTGTTTTTCTCTGGGCAGGGATGGATTTGCCTGCGCAGTTAGAGTCACGGAAGAGTCGTTCAGTATCCGAACCCAACGCCGCCCGTGACGTTGCATGGAACATCAATCAGGGGCTCACTAAACAACTTACACAAAAACAACGCCAGCTTCTTTTTCGCACTGAAAGGCAGATCGGTCAGGCCGGAGGGTGGTGCGTAATTGATGGTTGGATTCCCGCATCGCAGGAAAAAAGATTTTGCGATCTGTTGCAGCATGAATCCATTCTTATGATCCCAGCTGAGCAGAGTGATATCCCGCTGTCACAGGTACCGAGTCTATTCAGACGACCCAGGATGTTGGATGGTTTTGCCGCATTAATGGAACTGTATGGTACAAGTGCTTATCGTGAACTGGATCCTATTCCCGTATTGGCGATTGGATTTACATTGATGTTCGGGGTGATGTTTGCTGATTTGGGGCAGGGCTTTCTGCTCTTTCTTTTTGGCTTATGGTTTTACTCGAAGCGATTACCCTTTTTCAAACCGCAAACGTGTCGAAATGTTGGATGCCTGCTAATCCCGATTGGTTTATCTGCTATTTTTTTCGGAGCCTTGTTCGGTAGTGCCTTTGCTCATGAAGACTGGATTCCGGCCTTACTGTTTCATCCGATGGATCATGTGCTGTTGTATTTGTCGTTCAGTGTATTGTTCGGCGTGCTGCTGATTTGTATCGGTATGCTTATTGGTCTCTTAAATGCCTGGCGCAAACGGCAATTTAACACGGTGCTTTGGGATAACTTTGGTCCAGTAGGTTTTGGGTTTTATCTCGCTCTGATTGCACTAGGACTGGGGACGTTCGCTCAGTGGCCATTGCTTAGCAGCCTTGGGCTGACGGCGGCGGCTATCGCTTTGTCAGCGATGGCTGCTCATTATTTTCTGACGAAGAGTAATGAAACGCTGGGGTTGCGATTATTTGCTTGTATTTTGGAGACCTATGATTTCGCCTTAAAGTTTGTGGTGCAAACATTCTCATTTGTCCGCATAGCCGCATTTACCTTTGCTCATATTGCACTCTCAACAGCACTGATTATCTCGGTTGAGATGTTTGACAAATCACCCTTGTTAGCCTGGGGGACCCTGATTCTGGGTAACCTTCTTATCACCGTTATTGAAGGGGCGCTGGTGTGTGTTCAGGCGATACGTCTACATTTTTTTGAGCTATTCAGCAAATTCGCTTCAGGTGGGGGAGTTGCATTTTCCCCACTGATAATTCCCGAGGAGACATGGAATGAGTACAACAGTCTGGCGTAATAAATGGTTGTGGGGGGTCACCGGTTCGACATTATCAATGGCATTGCTTTCCACACTGCTTTATCTCTTTATGCCCGAGGCCGCTGCCAATGAAGAACAAGGTGTGACGGGTCAGGGCGTTAGGGGTGAACTGGCTCATTGGGCCTATTATATGACGGCTGCTGTGGCGACAGGAATGTCGAGTATTGGCGCGGGGATTGCGGTAAGCCAGGTTGGCGCCGCTTCGGTTGCCGCCATTGCAGAAAAACCAGAGTTGCTCGGACGCGTGTTAATTATTCTGGGACTTGCCGAGGGGATTGCCATCTATGGTTTGATTATCTCATTTATTATTATTGCAGCGCTTTAACATGAAACTAAAACGATGAAACTAAAACGATGAAACTACGTGCAAAGGCATCAGCGAAAGAAAATTTATTGTTGCTGCTCCTGGGTATTGAGGAATGGGGTATTGAGGAATGGGCTATTGAGTCATTGGATGTGTCTGAGGGGAATTTGAAGGAAGGAGATAAACGCACAAAGGAGTCGTATGGGCTTCTACTTGGCAGAGATGAATTGTCTGAAGACATGGCTTTACAGTTGGCCGTCAGCTTACCGGATACGGATAACCCGTTGCATGAAACAAAGCGATTGGCAGCTATGCTGGGAAGAGCCATCGGGCAGGGTGAGATACACATATGACGCACAATACCTTGGATAAACTCTATGCAGAGCTGGATCAAAAGCTGCAGTTACGTCTGGATGAGATTAAGCGTGATGGCGAGTTACGCATTCAACAGCTAGAACAGGAGCGACACGATGCGGCGGATAAGGTTTATAAACAGATGAAACAAGAGCATGCACTGCGATTACGTCAGCTAAAGAGTAAATCCATACGTACGCTGCAATCGCAGCAACAGAATATTGTGTGGGCAGCCCAACGCCAGTGTGTTGATGAAGTGCTGTCAGAGGTGCGTCATAAATTGAGTCAAATAGATTTAGATAATAATAGTCTCAATGCCTGGATGGAAATTGCCAGGCAACGTTTGGGACAACCGAAATCCATGCAACTTAAGCTGAACAGTGAATGGAAAATGCAGCGCGAAGCGATGCAGGAAGCGATGCAGGAAACGATACAGGAAACGATACAGGAAGCGATGCAGGAAACGATGCAGGAAACGATACAGGAAACGATACAGGAAACGATACAGGAAACGATACAGGAAACGATGCAGAAAGAAGCGCAAGGGCAAAAACAGCAAGAGCAGCCTCTACCGATAACAACGGTCTCCATCATAGGTGGCGCTATTTTATTGGATACGGAGAATCATATTGAAGTGGATGGCTCCTGGGATCAACGCTTGACGTCGTTGATCCCGCAACTGTGGAAACGGTGGTACCAGGGTGTCGGCACGGATAGCTAGAATTAGTGGTTCAGTAGTCACCTGTGATCATGCAGAACTGTTTGCCATGGGCGAGCGGGCGGCGGTGGGCCATGTCGGTTTGGTCGGAGAGGTGATTCGTCTGACCGCTGAGTATTGCTATATCCAGGTCTATGAAGACACTACCAATTTGCAGGCCGGTGAACCGGTTGCACCCACCCAGACGCCCTTGATGGTGGAGCTGGGGCCGGGGTTGTTGACGACTATCTACGATGGTATTCAACGTCCCTTGGATGTGCTTAGAGAACAGTCCGGGGCATTTATCCTTCGGGGGGCTGAAGCAAAGGCACTGAGTCGTGATCGACAGTGGTTGTTTGAACCGCTGCAGGAGGTGGGAGCCGATCTTTCCGGTGGCGCTTTGCTGGGACAGGTGCAGGAGACCAGTGCCATTGTTCACAAGATATTGGTTCCGCCTTTGGTCTGTGGTCACTTGCTCAAGATCGCAAACAAGGGGGAATACCGGCTGCACGAGCCCATCGCTCTAGTGCGTAAAGATAATGGCCAGGAGCAAGAGCTGTATCTCTATCATCACTGGCCAGTGCGGCAAAAACGCCCCGTCAATAAACGCCTGACGCCTGATATTCCATTGATCACTGGTCAGCGCATCATTGACACCTTGTTTCCTCTAGCAAAAGGGGGCACTGCCGCCATGCCGGGAGGTTTTGGTACGGGCAAAACCGTGACCCAACATAATTTAGCTAAGTGGTGCGATGCGGATGTGATTGTTTATATCGGCTGCGGCGAGCGCGGTAATGAGATGACGGGCGTATTGAGTGATTTCCCGAAACTGGCTGATCCCCGTACTGGCCACCCCTTGATTGAACGTACAGTAATGATCGCTAACACCTCCAATATGCCGGTGTCGGCCAGGGAGGCATCCATCTACACGGGCATTACCATTGCAGAATATTTTCGAGACCAAGGATTGGATGTTGCATTGATGGCTGATTCTACATCACGTTGGGCTGAAGCCTTACGTGAAATATCCGGTCGCCTGGAGGAAATGCCGGCAGAAGAGGGATTCCCCGCCTATCTGCCGACCCGAACAGCGGAGTTTTATGAGCGGGCGGGCAAAGTGCAAACCCTGGCCGGGGATAGCGGATCGGTGACATCTATTGGTGCCATTTCACCGCCCGGTGGTGATTTCTCCGAGCCGGTCACCCTACACACCCAGCGTTTTGTGAGAGCGTATTGGGTACTGGACAAAGCGTTAGCCAATGCACGTTTCTTTCCCGCGATTCATCCGCTGGAGTCCTACTCTGAATACGGAGCTGAGCTGGTTTCATGGTGGATGCAGATGTCGACTCATTGGCAGCGGGACCGGGAGGAGCTGTTCAACTTGCTGATGGAAGCCGATGAGCTAAAAGGAATTGTCCGCATTATGGGCGAGGACGGATTATCGGATCACCAGCGTAGAGTGTTATTAGCTGAGCGGGTCACTAAGGAGGGTTTTCTTCGGCAATCGGCTTTTAATGCCAATGATCGTTATGCATCGCCCAAAAAGCAGGCCTATTTGTTACAGGTCATTATGCAGCAGGTTCGTGCTCTGCTGGGAGATACCGGGACGATTGAGGATGCAAGGGAACGTTTTCAATTGGATGGGCTGATTCGACTAAAAGATGAGATCGCATCGGATGACGCCGACGGCATTCTTAAATGGCAGGATGCACCATGAGTGAGTCACTGAAAGAAAAAAGAAGTGACCCCATCATCTATACCCAACTGGAGTGTATCGAAGGTCCCTTGGTCGCCTTGCTGGCAAGCCTTTCCGGAATTGGCTTTGGAGAAGCGGTTCAAATTGTCGATCGAGCTGGGAATGTTCGCCATGGCAGGGTAGCCCTGTTAGATGATAAAAGAGTGACAATCGAGGTTTTTCAAGGCACCGCCGGTTTGGCGATGGGCGGGGAGCGGACGCGGTTTTTAGGGCGGCCTATTACCTTGAATCTGGATGTATCCATTATTGGCCGGCGCTTGAACGGAATGGGTGAGCCCATTGATGGTGGACCACCCCTGGCGGGAGAGGCGCGTGAAATAAGTGGTACTGTGATCAATCCAACCGCGCGTAGCTATCCTGATGAGTTTATCCAAACGGGAATAACCGGTATTGATGTGATGAATGCTCTTGTCAGGGGGCAGAAGCTGCCGATATTTTCCTCTTCCGGTTTACCTCACGACCGACTGGCGATTCAAATCGCTCAGCAGGCAAAAATTCGCCCCGACCTCAGTGCTGCTGTCGGTACTGGCACAAGCAGTGAACAGGAGTTGGTCGTGGTGTTTGCAGCCATCGGCGTCAAGCATGATGTGGCGGTGCGTTTCTCCGAAGAGATCTCTGGGCGCACCGTATCGTTTCTGAACCTGGCGGATGATCCGGTGATGGAGCGATTGTTAACACCGCGCATGGCGTTGACCGCCGCCGAGTATCTGGCCTTTGATTTGGGTTTGCATGTGCTGGTGATTCTCACCGATATGACCGTCTATGGTGAAGCGCTACGTGAAGTGGCAACGGCGCGCGGGGATGTCCCTTCTCGTAAAGGGTATCCGGGCTACCTATACAGTGACCTGGCGTCAATCTATGAGCGAGCGGGACAGATTAAGGGGAAAAAAGGTTCCATTACTCAACTTCCCATACTGACCATGCCCAACAATGATATTACCCACCCGATAGCGGATCTTACCGGGTATATCACCGAAGGTCAGATTGTGCTCTCCCGCGATCTTTCGCGCCAAGGGCTTTATCCGCCGCTGGAGCTACTGCCATCACTATCGCGATTAATGGGAGACGGTGTGGGTGAGGGACTGACTTATGCCGACCATATGCCCTTGATGGAGCAGCTCTATGCAGCCTATGCACGTGCCGAAGAAGTACGGATGATGACCCGCATTGTGGGAGAGGAGGATCTTTCTGAGATAGACAGATGCTACTTGCGATTTGCTCAACTATTGGAGCAGCGTTTTCTTGCTCAGGGTTTCAGTGAAGATCGCAGCATTGAACAAAGTCTTGAAATGGGTTGGCGCTGCCTGGGCAGTCTTCCCGCTAAAGAACTCACACGTTTGAGTCAGGATGAGATAGAGCAGCATCGTTCCATGTGGGAGGGAGCGGATGATGTGAAAGCCTTTACGCAGGAAGAGGATACAGGAAGAGAATAGGCGATGAGAGCCCGTCACCAACGCCCATCCACCAAGGCTGAATTGCTCCGTCTGAAACATGAGTTACAGGTTTCTCGCGAGGGCTTGGAGCTTCTGGAGCATAAACGTGACAGTTTAATGGCTGAAGGCCTGGGTTTACTGAAGCGGGCTAAGCCTGCTCGTTTAGAGTTAACACAAGCTTGGCAACGAATACAAACCGAGTGGCACAAGGCGCAACAGCGGCTGGCAGTGGAAAAGATGAAACAACTGGCCATGCAGTTAGAACCGTTGCCGCCGATTGGTGGGACGGCCAATGAGGCAGAGACTCGTCGTTGGATGTCGGTTGAGATTGCTGCTTATTTTTGCACTCCTCCCAAGCCTGAACCACTGGGAAGCATTACCGAAGTGGACATCTGTGTTGAACAAGTCAGGGGATGGACGGCTCAGCTACTGCCCGCCTTGGTTGAATTAATGAATATGGAAACCAATATTCGGCGAATCGCGGTGGCACTCAAACAGTGCCATCGCAAAGTGAATGCACTGACTGAGGTGATAATCCCGGAACTTGAGCAGGAGAAAACGCGCATCGAACAAAATCTGGAGGAGAAAGAGCGCGAAGCCATTTTTCAAGTCAAGCTGCTGAAGGCGCGATTGTTATGAAACAAGACGAGCTGGAAAAATTCGTTGAGCAAGTGGCGAAAGCTGAGCGCGATGCCGCAGAACAGATACGTCAGGCAGAAGAAGAGTTTGAACTGCGTTTGGCTAATAGAGCTCAGCAGTTGGAAGTTGAACATCAAACGACGTTAAAACAACTTTATGATAAATTTGAGCAAGAAACGAAGGTTCAAACGGATGACCTTAAAGCCTATCAGCAACTACTGGAGCGACGAACCCGGATAACCTTGGAAAAAATGCAAACACGTCACCAGGCAGTTCATGATCAACTGGTGGCATGGATGATCGAAAGCGTGAAGTGCTGATGAAAGCGGCTCTCTGGACAAAACTAAAATGTGCAGGTCCTCTGCTTGACTTTGATAGTGAATTGCAGCGATTTCTCTCTTGGCTTCCTCCTGCATTTTATCCACTGCTAACAAAGTTTCGTGAGCAGCAGCTGTGTCATCGTCAGGCGGCCAGCTCGGCAGAGCGTATTGAGATTGAACAACAGGCACTACGAAATTTGCGCGGCTACTTAATCAATATACCGGAGCGGCAATTACTTAATGAGTTTTACAATCGGATAGACACGGCACATGGCAACAGTGTCGAAGCACGACAGGCCGCTTTATCAGGAGAAGTTATTGATAGTGATATGGATATCAGGCAGATCGATGCATTGTGCCACTGGTTAGAGGACTTCCGTCACAGTAAACACCGGGAGATCGCCTGCTGGCTGTTACGACTGTTGCAAGCCTGGCGGTTGGAAAGGGGATGTTAGGACAAACTTTATACTATTGAGGTAAAAGCGTGAGGGTAAGCTTTGCATTGACATGGAAAACGGCACAGGCTCGAAGTAACCGGTATGGTTTGTTGGCTATTTTTTTTGGGAGGAGCCCGGCAAGGAGCTAATCGAAGAAATTAAAACAGCTGAGTTTTCCGCCACCCTGTCGAGTATCGGCATTACCTTAGTTGATGCATTTTTGTGACAAGCTGATTTCAGCGTCAAAATTATATTTTTATCGCGAGATATCCAGCGTCACTAAATGATTTATTCTCTTTGAACAACAAAAATATTTGGATCACGAAAACAGTATTTCCATTTTTTCCTAACGAAAAACACCTGAATTTCAGCTAAAACAACGAATATTATAATGGTAATAAACCAATAGGTACAGAAACGAATCTATTGCATAGGATTTATTTGTAACTGCAAAGTGCACGGTATATCACTTTGCAGCTTGCACCTTCAGTCTCATTTCAAAATGGTATTGGAATTAAGCCGAGGGGCGACCCAGAATTACTGTAGAGAAAAAAGGGAAGGGGTGAGATGCTGAGTCATAACCAAACACAACGGCAATTGGATACGCTGATATCAGACATAGCCAGAGAAGTTGAAGAAAGTACATTGAGTGAGCTGGTTGGTTTGTACGCAGGCAAGCCAGGTATTTTGGCTTTTGACGATATACCAAATCCAATTCAATACTCAGTCAAACAACCTTCTATACAACCGTCAAAGCTTTAGTGTACTTAATGGGTTTAATTTCTTTTTGCCTCTAACCCGCAGTTCTGCATTGGGTGATTTTGTGCTCCAGGAAATGGCAGAGCGGAAGCTGATCACCTGGGACAAACAGATATAGTTCAGCCATATCGACTACGATTGGTTTGCCGCAGATGTCAATAACATTTTCGATTCAGTCGCATGGCCCGAGCGCCAAGGAGAAATAATAATGATGAGATTATCTATGACTGTAATCGTTGTCTTTGGCACCTTCGTCCTGGCCAACCACTCGGCCGTTGCATTCGAACTTAATCTGTACGGTGTCGGTCATTTGTCTGCCGATAACGTGGATGATGGACAAGACTCCAGCATTTATATGACTAGCAGTTCTTCTCGTTTGGGATTTGTCGGTAGCCACTATATTGATTCCGACTTAAAGGTGTTTTTTCAATACGAGACCGGAGTTGATCTGACCGCCCAGGGCGAGAATGACGGCAACGGTGGAGCGAATTCGACCGGGCAAATATTCACTAAGGGCCGGCCTACCTTCGTAGGTCTTAGTGGAAACTTCGGTAAATTCTTGATTGGTCACATGCCTGCCCTGGATCAATGGGTTAACGATTACAACCTGTTCGCCGATCAGGTGGGGGACTTGGGAAACCTGTGGGAAGGCTCTGGCGTGCCCGGTCGTGTAGACAATGTACTGCAATACACCTCCCCCGACATGAACGGTTTCAATGTAGCGGTTTCCTATGTGCCGGAAGAGGGAGATGATGACTCAGACAACGTATTCGTCAAGGGCAACTACACCCGCGGGCCATTGAAGCTCGGTGCAGCCTATGCCCTTGTTGGGCAGGGGATGGACAAAGATGAGCACACTGCAGCGGCGATTACCGTTGGTTACGATTTTGGTCGCTTAAGCATAGGTGGTGGCTTTCAAAGCGAATCGGACATTGGCGGGGTTTCCGGCGCAGACCGTGATAGCTTCACCATAGGTGCCAGCATCAAGGCAGGTGCTAAGGGTACGCTCAAGGCGCAGTTCGCCAACAGCGATGGGGATGCCGATGAAAGCGATGCTACCCAGTCTGCGATAGCCTACGACTATGCCCTGGACAAGAACACGGTGCTATACGTTGCCTATGCGCGAATGAGTAACGATGACAATGTTAGCTTCAGCGCCAACGGCAAGGGGCATGGCGACAAAGTTACACCCGTTATGGGTGAAGATCCGAGCGCGGTGTCTTTCGGCATAGTGTCTAAATTTGATGTCAGTCTGGCCAAGTAAGGGCCTTGAAAATGAGTTGTGTTTATTAAAAAGATGTTTTTCTCTGCTGTTAAACCGATGCAATGTGGTTATGAAGTGGTGAATATGCAAGAGCTAAATAGATGTCATAAGTAAGTAAAGTGGTACTTAATCAGTAATGTAGGTAGAGGAGAAATTAGTCATGGAAACACTAGGTTTGAGATACAAGATATTGGCTGGCGCGATAGTGCCATTGATCCTATTAGTATTTCTAGGCGTTGTCAGTATTTATAGCATTAACGCGATCCGTGAGTCGGCAAAGTGGGTTGATCACACTCACGAAGTGATCGGAGACGCTGCCGGTATTGTGGGCTCAGCCGTGGATATGGAGACGGGTATGCGCGGTTTCCTGTTAGCGGGTAAAAAGGCCTTCCTTGCGCCCTACAAAGGTGGGGAGGAGGCGACCTATCGGCAAATCGATTCGTTGAAAAATACGGTCAATGATAACCCGAAACAGGTCAAACGGCTGGAGGCAGTGGAGAAAACTTTACGCGATTGGCAGGCTGATGTTACCGAGCCGACCATTGCTCTGCGCGAGGAAATTGGTGATGCCAATACCATGAATGATATTGCCGATCTGGTGGGTGAAGCACGGGGTAAGGTTTACTTTGATCAGTTTAGGCAGCAGATCCAGACCTTCATCAATCGTGAGCAATCGTTAATGGACAAACGGCGAGAAGATTTCCAAACTGCGTTCAAAAAACTGAGTAACACACAGTTGTCTGATCGACAATCTAAAAAATTATTGGGGACTATGAAAAAAAACGAAGAGTGGGTGACCCATACCTATGAGGTGATCGGACAGGCGAACAGTATTCTTGCAGCGGCTGCGGATATGGAGACCGGTATGCGCGGTTATCTGCTTGCGGGCGAGGAGGCGTTTCTCGATCCTTATAACGCGGGTAAAGAACGTTTCGGCAAATTACTGTCAAGTCTTCAGAAAACCGTCAATGACAACCCAGCCCAGGTTGAACTGCTCGGAGAAGCCAAGCAGACCATCGGTGATTGGCGAGAGAAAGTCGTTGAACCGATGATCAGTCTGCGGCGCGATATCGGTGATTCAAAAAACATGGACGATATGGCTGACCTTGTGGCGGAGGCGCGCGGTAAAACCTATTTCGATAAGTTTCGCCGTGTCATGACAGAATTCAGTGACGAGGAAAAGGGGCTCATGGAGCAGCGCCAGATACGAAGCCAGGAGGTTGTCGACAATACCTTTTTGACCATTTACCTATCGATAGCAGCGGCTCTGCTGGCCAGTCTCGGTATCGCACTGTACGTCAGTAACCGCATATTGGCTCAGGTGGGTGGAGAGCCTGGCGATATCGCGGCGTTAACAGAAAAGGTTGCGGCCGGTGATCTAATGATACAATTTGACGATTCAGGTAAGAAGGCCACTGGCATCTATGCTTCGGTTAAGGAAATGGTTGAACGTCTACGTCAGATAATGACAGAGGTCAATGCCAGCACTGAGACCGTGGCGGGCGCCGCCAGCCAGGTGCGATCCACCGCTCAGTCACTTAGCCAGAGTAATAGTGAGATGTCATCGACCGTCGAAGAAACCAGTTCGTCATTGGAACAGATGAGTGCGTCGGTGAACCAGAATGCGGACAATGCAAAATCGACTGATGCGACGGCCCAGAAGGCTGCCAAACAGGCGAGTGATGGAGGTGAGGCGGTGCAGAATACGGTGATCGCCATGCAGCAGATCGCCGCAAAGGTCGATCTGATTAATGACATCGCCTACAAAACCAATCTGTTGGCATTGAATGCGGCGATTGAGGCAGCGCGTGCCGGAGAACACGGTAGAGGCTTTGCTGTGGTGGCCGATGAAGTGCGAAAGTTGGCAGAACGCAGTCAGGAATCAGCGCAGGAGATCATCAGTTTGGCGGGCAACAGTGTTAAAACGGCAGAGACGGCCGGTGAGTTGATCAACGAAGTTGTACCGGCGATTCAAAGTACGGCCGAACTGGTGCAGGAAATTGCAGCGGCTTCTGAAGAGCAGGCAAGCGGCATCCAGCAGGTTAATTCAGCCGCAGAACAACAAACGCAATCCGTGCAGAGCAGTGGAGCTGCATCTGAAGAATTGGCAGCAACCGCCGAGGAAATGGCAGGGCAGGCCGAATCTCTTCGTGAAATTGTTGGTTTTTTCAAATTGGGGACCATGGAACAATCAACGCAGCGGGCAAAACTATCGTCTAAGGAGAATGCCTTATCAAATACAAATAAATCCTTAGATCAGTCAGAGGAATCGAGGAAAGCGAAAGCGGGAAGCAATGACTTTGTCCGGTTTGCTTAAGGCGAGATAAGTTCTACGGCGATGTTCAATCAAAAAGGCCTTAGGGTCAATGCCAGTGGATTGAGACCAATGGATTAGAAAGCGAAGGTCGGGTAGTCGACGTATCTGACCTTCTTTATCAATAACGCGGTTTTCGGTATTGAACAGGATTAACCTAGGCATCATGTATTGGGGCTCTCATGGCTTTGCGCGGTTGTAAGCTCATAACTGCGGTAACAATAAAGGCAGAGCTGGGTGATATAACCCGCTTTGATTCGCCGTGCCAGTTGATGGCCTATCTGGGGCTGGTACCGAGCGAGTATTCCTCCTGGCTTTCTACCCACTTATCATGAGCTGAGCACATTGCGAGGCGACGATGACGGGTATAAAAGTCGAACAACTCATTCACATAACGAAAAAGGAGAGCGAACCTCAAGGCTCTGCAAGAAGGTATCGCTGAGGTAAATGATAGAGAAATCCAGGAATGATTTTAACAGGAGCAGGACGATGGATAAATCGATCAAGACAGTAGATGACGCTGTAGTAATTCGCCAGGCAGTCGAAATTGCACAGAAGCAGGCAAAGGTCATTAAAGAGGAGGCGCTTCCAGTCATACGCCAGATGGCAGAACGGCTGTCGGTCCTCGCTGAGGAGATGAAAGATCAAACCGAAGGGCTGCGTGAATCAATGGGCAGTTTCAAACTGGACGTCAGTGACCAATCAACTAATACAACTAATACAACTAATACAAATCAATGAATCTAATTGGAGGATGTAAATAAGTTTGGGTTTCTTATACTGTACAGTTTACTTCTGCACCTCAGTAATATGTCACGCATAGCATTCCCTGCACTGATCAGCCGGATTTTTTCAGCTTGAACCAGGAAGCGGTATCACCCAGCATGTCCGACATGCTTTTGAGTTCTTGCGCCTGTTGCTGCATGCCATGGCTGGCGGAAGCAAGTTTCTCAGTCAAGCCTGTGATGGTATTCATGCCCTGCGAGACACTTTCAGTAGCGATGGCTTGATGTTCTGATGCGGTGGCAATCATCGTAACCATCTGATTGCTGTGAGCAGAAGCGGTAACAATCCCCTCCATGGCCTTTTGGGCGTTTTGGGTAATCTCCATGCTATTTTCAACTTCGTGGCGAACATCATCCATACTTTGCACTGCCTTTACCGTTTCATTCTGGATACTGGATATTTTCTCCGAAATCTCCTTGGTAGCCTCACCAGTGCGTTTGGCCAGTTGCCGGACTTCGTCGGCCACCACAGCAAATCCACGCCCCTGTTCGCCTGCGCGGGCAGCTTCAATGGCCGCATTCAGCGCTAACAGGTTTGTCTGTTCAGCAATGCCGTCGATCACGGAGACAATATTGCCTACTTCATCACTGCTGTTGCCCAGTGCCTTAATAATATTGGCTGACTGCGAGACATTCTCCACCACGCTGGACATGCCGCTGACAGTGTTCTCCACAATGGATTTTCCCTGACTAGCAAGGTCGGAAGCCTCTGTTGAAGTAGTCGCTGTTTCCTCGGCATTGCGCGTCACTTCAAGCGAACTTTGGGCCATTTCTGTCACTGCCACTGCATTTTGATCGATGGTGCGGTTCTCCTCCTCAATATTGGCGACCAGGCTTTCAGTGGTCTCAGCCAGTCGCGCCGAGTGGTCGACCAAACCGGCAATGGATTTTGTCATCAGCTTGGCGATAAGTATCAGAGATTTGCACATCTCTTCCATATTTCGCCCCATCTCTCCTATCTCGTCCTGCCCCAAGTGTTGTACCGTGATATCCAGTTTTCCTTTGGAAATGGCCTTGGCGTAGCTCGCCAGCAGCGCGATTTTGCGGGTGATAATTCTGACATTCAGCCACAGAATCAGGCTGATGACGCCAAGGGCTATGAGCAAGCTGGTCAGTTGTACCATCCATAAACCTGAGCGCGCCTGTTTGTTGGCTGTCATGTTTTGGCCTACGCCCAGGAAGACCTTGCCAGCAATCAACTCTACAGCCCGGTGCCGATAGATTTGCTGGTCGAACTTGGTATCAAAGGCCATTGTCCCCTGCGCTAACTGCTCCAATGGAAACTGCCAGTCTGGATTCGTGGTGGCGATCAGTTCCGAGGGAGTCGCAATCCACAGATCCGCGTCGTCACCGAACGGCCACAGATGACTTTCCAGGAAGGCTTGGTCCAGCTGTTTAATCATAATAATGGCGCCTACGATGCTTTCGACATCCAGCACCGGCCCCACCGCAACCAGTTGGTAGCCCTGTTCGGTGGGCTGTATCCACGTTTGAATCGTATCGGCCAGTTGTTGTCCCTTATCACGTATATCCCCGTGTGCGAATATGGGCTGCAGCTTGTCACGGAAGGTGATGCTATCACCGCGACGTTTCGAATTTGCACGCAATAACACAGTAGCATCGTCCTGCACGACCACAACGTCATCGACTTGTGCAAGCTCGCGAGCCTGCAGGAGAAAGTCCTTGAGAAAATCAAAATCGTCCGTCTGAGCAGCAAAAAAACCATCGTATAAGCCATTTTGAATCACTGTTAGCTTCATGGTAGTTTGCATGGTTTGCAGCTGCTGGGCCAACATGCCATCCAATGCCAGTTCTTGCTGTTCTAGCAGGGCGTCTTCATTCTCGAGCAGCACTTGGTCGACACGCCCGCCATTTAGCATCGAGCTGATGCAGAGCACCACCAATAAGCTGATCACGGGGGGAATGATTAATTTGTATTGAAGATTCCAGTTACTTGGAGAGATTAACTTCATTCACTATCTCCTCGGAGAATGTATGGCCCGCAATGTAGGTTATCAAGACTCACTTAATTTGTTTCCGACCTGCTGGTGAACGGTAAAAGTCGATGACCTTCTGGACAGTCGCCGTCGGAGTGCCAACAGTGATCAAGGCCAAGGGGCGCGAAATCTCGTCGGTTTGAATCAACTTGCTCTTGCCGGGATTCTGTCTAATAAAACCTTCGCTGACTGCGCCGATTGCTCCCTTGTACTTGGAGACTTCATTGATCTCCAAGCGGGTACTCATAACCTTGACCGCAGTGTCAATATAGGGGGCTTTTTTCATTACCATTTTTTGGAATACTGCGCGGGTGGAACTGCCTTCATGACTGGTAACGACGCGGATAGGAAGGTCGTGCCCACCCACCGCTTTCCAGTTAGTAATAGTGCCAGTGTTGATTGCTTTTAGCTGCTCCCAACTCAGCGACGAGACAGGGTTGTCCTTATGCACAATGGGTACAATCACGTCTGAGGCGATTTCGTGGAATTCCAGGTTGTTTGGAATGCTCAGCATCTTACCCGATTTCTTGGCGGCTTTTTTCCCTGCATTGACAGTGGATTTCAAGCTGGACGATGTAGCACTGGCTGGAGCTTTACCTTCGATCACGGCAATCAAGCCTTTTCCGGAGCCTACGCCCATTACCTTGACATCAATGCCAGTCGCCGCCTTTAGTGCCTCGTTGCCAGGTTCAAGAAAACGTTTTTGACAAGTGGTCGAACCCCAGATCTGGGTTTTTTCTGCCATTGCACTTTGGTTGCCGCCAAGACCTAATAGGGCCGCAATACCGATTGCCACAAATTGATTGAGTCGCATGGATGTCTCCTTTGAGTATCCTTTGAGTAGAGTGTTGCTATAGTAAGTCGTCATATTTCGTATTTGAGTAGTTCATGGCTAACACAGAACGTGAGCGCTATGTCATTAATAAAATGAATGACATATTTAATGCCAGCCCAATATCATTTTAGTTCAACCATAAGATATCAATAATTCCCGTTCCCAATAAAAAAAATAGTAGTTCTCTCCTTTCGCTATTTAAAAAAATTCAGGGCGATAAAGTCTTGCTCATATTACACAAGCTAATGCTTCCCTTTGTCATCTGCAGTTCTAGAAATATTATTAGTATTGAGCACAATTCAAATTTTGTCTGCAGGAATATTTCGCAGAATCTTGTCAGAATTTTCTGACATAAGCTTAAGTGGGTTTCACTCTTTTTGGCGATATTTAATACAGCACAATGCATATGGCCATGCTAGTGCAGCGTCTCATTGATTCTTCCCTCGTAATTGGCAATTCAAAGCGCTATAAATAGAGCTTATAATGAAGCCTTGTAGGGTTTTTGTTTCCAAGCATCTAGATTATATATAAACA
>PIVM01000738.1 GCA_003353945.1 Gammaproteobacteria bacterium | reverse complement strand
CGTGGGAACGCGAAGCGTCGAACCTGTGACCTCCGGGGGATTCCCGGGGAGGGGAAAGAAGTGTCAGAACAGCTCGGCGACACTGACGAAGAGAGAGCAAGTTGTTAGTTAGCAAAACTACTAGAGGCATAAAAGATACCACAAGATGTGCATGTTGCACATTCAGCGTTAAGGATGTTCATGGGGTTGTTCGTTATTTTTTGGCGCACCACCTCATGAACATCCTTAACGCTAAATCGATGTAATCGATGAGATACCAATCGAATACGCGAAATCGCTTTTAGAATACGTAAAAAGGAGATTTATTTCGTATTCAAAGCACTTTCTCTCCCGAACCGCTTCATTTTCGACACATCATGGTGCTCTCAAATTTGATTTCGACGAGGCCCACATGATGCGCATGATCGCGATCGACCGCCGTAAACCTTTCGTCAATATAATGAAGTAACCCATCCCATGCGGGCAGTCCGGTCCGTAACGGGCAACACCTTCGTTTTTCACTCGTCGTCAGCACCATCGAACGACGGACCGGGCACGTTATGCGCCGGCGATTTTGATAGACAAGATGTCAAGATACGCGGATACCGAGACAGGTGGGGGCAGAGAACATCTGTTACGATCGTCCATGACAAGCGTTGCCGTTGATGTGCTGTGCTTACCTTGTCGGCGGCCGTCGAGTGACGGCCATTTTTCGTGATTTTCCAGCATGGTGGCGGGGCGGATGGAGGGCGGATGGAGCCTTGCGCGCCAGCGTAGCATTTACCATGACATTTTAAAGACTAAATTTATCAACTTTTAGTGAGGCTGGCTCAAAATGTCAAAAATTTAGGGGCAATAGAAAAGGGAGTCGTCACCCCCATGTCGGCGTTCGTTTTCCCACGTTGCAGTAGTTCTGTCTTTTGCCCAATTCATGACAAAATTACCAAAATTACAATGAAATAAGACATTGTAGACCATCGCGAGTTCAGTGCAA
>PIVM01000737.1 GCA_003353945.1 Gammaproteobacteria bacterium | reverse complement strand
ACTCGGCTTGAATGTGGGTCGCTTTTTCTCGCCTTTAAGAACGCGAATTTCATCTTTTAACAAGTCAATTTCTTCAGCTTGTTGCTGAATGATTTGAGAGAATTGTTCTAACAAAACAAGCAAACTTTTGACTGCAGGAGTTTGCTCGCTTTCAGGAATGTCTGGTAAAGGAGGTAGTTTTCTCAACGACTTAAAAGGTCACTCAATGAATAAGATGTTATCTTATCATGGGTTTTTAGGGCTGATTTTTAGGTCGTGTAATGCGCTCTGCGGCATTTTAAATAATAGGACGCCGGAGGGTCTTGGAGGGCTGCAAAAACAGCCCATGCATCATCGCAGTGTCGGCTATAATGGCTTGCTGGGCAAGGTTGGATGCCGGCTGACTTTGTGGATTTTCAATCAAAATACCTGTCAAGTGAAAAATTAATTATTTCGGTGCGGTATTGCTCCGCCCCGGGTTATTGAGAAGTTACCAATCCATATCAAACGCTCAGGAAATAGGTGGATTCATTCCACTGAATTAGTAGCCGCACAATCAGATATTGCCTAATGAGAGATCTGTTTCCATATCAATTGGCACCTGCGGTAATCGAATAACCTTCATCCGAAGAAAGAGCTACTGCACCTAATTACATACAGATCACGGTTTTTGTTAATTCGATATGAATGTCTTCATACGCACTTCGGTTATTGCTGATTGGCGCGACGAATTATTAGGCAACTTCCGCTCATCGAGAAAAGAAGTACCCAAACCATTTGTCGCCGCGCCCGTTTTCATGTTTCGCGCTACAGGATATATGCTGGATATTGTTTTCAGGTGAAGTTGGCGGGAGCTTAAAAGCGATGTAACTCATCGTTTTTATATGGCCCGCCCTAGAGGATTCGAACCTCTGACCTCAGCCTCCGGAGGGCTGCGCTCTATCCAGCTGAGCTAAGGGCGGATGTTAAACATGTTTAATATCTTTGGATCCTCGTAA
>PIVM01000736.1 GCA_003353945.1 Gammaproteobacteria bacterium | reverse complement strand
GCCTTTTTGGTCGCAATTTGCCCTCATTTACTGCTTAAACATAGCCCATTGAATGCGCCGGCAAAATAAGGATATCCATAGGTGAGACCTCAGGTTTTGCCTGCTCATAAGGATGTTGAGACCTCAGTTTCGGCAATATCCTTATTTTGGGTCAAACCAGTCCAAAGCTGAAGGTGCAATTCTCTCAAAATTGACCCCAAAATGTCTTCAAATCATCACAAAATGCTCGAATCTGCTGGCATTCTCTCAGGAAGACTCAGATGAAACTCCTTGTGCCTTTTTGGTCACAATTTGCCCTCATTTACTGCTTAAACATAACCCATTGGAAGTGCCGGCAAAATAAGGATATCCATAGGTGAGACCTCAGGTTTTGCCTGCTCATAAGGATATTGAGACCTCAGCATTGGCAATATCCTTATTTTGGGTCGAACCAGTCCAAATCCGAAGGTGCAATTCTTTCAAAATTGAGCCCAGAATGCATTCAAATCATCACAAAATGTTCGAATCCGCTGGCATTCCCTCAGGAACACTTGGATGAAACTCCTTGTGCCTTTTTGGTCGCAATTTGCCCTCATTTACTGCTTAAACATAGCCCATTGAATGTGCCGGCAAAATAAGGATATCCATAGGTGAGACCTCAGGTTTTGCCTGCTCATAAGGATATTGAGACCTCAGGTCCAGAATCAATATCCTTATAGATGGGGACTGACTGTAGAGCACACCGGAAGAAGAATCGCCAGGGCACGCTTCGAGTTTTGGCTAGCTCTAGTCTAGTAGCTGCTACAAGGCTTGGTACATGTACATGTAGCTCTAGATCTACTAATTACCAATTGGTAGAACTG
Organism: Gammaproteobacteria bacterium; assembly: GCA_003353945.1. Taxonomy (GTDB): domain Bacteria; phylum Pseudomonadota; class Gammaproteobacteria; order Pseudomonadales; family PIVM01; genus PIVM01. The sequence goes on along the minus strand of PIVM01000736.1, from coordinate 135 downwards.
AATTAGAGAGTTTGTCCATCCAAAAACCTGCGCACTTTTTAACATTCCTTTAAAAAAGCGAACATTCAATGTTTCTTTAATACATGTATTGCATTTACTCACTCTATATCCAATAATAGAAAGGACAGAGCATGC
>PIVM01000735.1 GCA_003353945.1 Gammaproteobacteria bacterium | reverse complement strand
TTTTTTCAACTGGAAGTATTGGAATCATTATTGTAGGAGTTAGTTTCTTAATCAAAACATTAGTAGATAAAAAACAAAAGAAATTTATACCACTTGTAGTATTAGGGTTAGTATTACTTATATTAGGGAGTAATTTTGTTTATAATATGACAAGTTCAATTACAGAGGATGGATATACTATCCCAGATATGACAATTTATAAAAATGTATCAGAATGGGAAGATAAGTGGGATGTTGCTGATAGAACAATATCAGAAAAATTTACAGTAGATCCTCATGATAGATATACAGCTTATCTAGGTAGTGGTTCTATGGAAGTAAAAGATGGTGTAATGAAATTATCTGGAATACAACCAAGATTATATGCAATGATGGAACAACAAGATGTAGAAGTATCAGTTGATTATATGAGAATTGGAACAGATGGAGAATCATATAGTGGAGCAACTCTTGGTGTTCGTAATAATTATAAAGCACACAATAGTAATGATACTGAGAATGCAAAGAATGCACATGTATATCATTTAAGATTAAAGCATTCTGGAGTATTTGATTTCCAAAAAGAAAGAGATCATGGAAGTCCAACACCAGAAGATGGTGATAGGGAAACAATGGCTACGACTTATTATAATTGGAAACCTAATACTTGGTATAATATAAAATTTAGATGTTATAACTTAGAAGATAATAAAGTTAAGTTAGAAGGATATATAAATGGTAAATTAATATTAGAACATATAGATGAAGATGAGTTTATGTATAACGGATCTGGTGTAACATTTATTCGGAATACAAATATTGAAGAAGCACGATATAGAAATATGAAAATAAAATCAATTTAAATCAAGTGAATAAAAACGCATAATTATACAATTATTAAATAAAAAATATTTATACTTATTATAATAAATATAAATATGTCTGTAAAAATTGATTTTGGATACTTATATAAAGATATGCTTGATAATGTTAAAGAAA
>PIVM01000734.1 GCA_003353945.1 Gammaproteobacteria bacterium | reverse complement strand
TGGCATACTTAATGTTTAATCCATTTAGATTTGTTTCTAAACACTTGAGCGATCTCTTCAATCTTTATATTGCTTAAACGTATTTTAGCGTTTCTAAGAGCGCTAGAACGGTCTCTCTTAAATCTATTTACTACATATTCTGGAATACCTGCTCTACCTGATAGTATTGAATAAGCTATATGCATATACATTGCTTGCTCTGCCATTTTAGGTAGTTTCATGTCAGCATCATAAGCTAAATTATCAGATATATATTCTAATATAATTAATTTACCTGCTAAATCACTTGAGAAAGAAAAAGTACCTGTTCTTTCGTTTATAGTAAACATACCGTTTACTTGAGCTTCTTCAGGTTGCAGTCCATATCTTTGGCCAATTAAACCTTCATTAGTAGAATCTCTATAATCATCTGGTTGAAAGTCTGTAGTTAAAGATCTGTTATTCCATCTTTCTTCAGTTAATGATTGTTGTGATAGTAAGTTAGCACCTGCTTGATCTTGAGTTGGTTCGCCAGTGTTATCTTGTATTGGTAATTCATTTGGATTAGAAGTAACTCTAGTTGGATAAATAATATGTTTAGCTCCAGCATTATCTATCCAGGATAACTTAACATAATTAACATAGTCTTGAGGTATTGCTAATGATAAACTAGGTGGTATAGTCAACTCTTGAGATTTAATAACTTTTAAAGTGTCATAACTAAATTCTTGCAAACCTCTTTTAGCATGAAACATTATATCAGTTCTTTTTGCAGATGGTATTAATTTTCCAGCACCAATATACGCTACTATAAAATTATTTATAATGTCATCTAGACTTATGTATATATAGCTACCGTAATTATTTCCAGTGTAATATTCAGCGTTAGTTTCTGTTATAAGTCCCATTTATTATGATTTTTCGTTTACTTCTTCTTGTTGTACTCTCGATGCTGCAACTTGTACAATTTGTGGATCTCTTATTACTACACCTTGATATA
>PIVM01000262.1 GCA_003353945.1 Gammaproteobacteria bacterium | reverse complement strand
TCTTGATATAGTATCCCCCGCAAAATCAGCGTCACAATATCCGAGTAATGTATTGCTTTTAAGCGTTTGACTGGGGTAAAATAATCCATCTTCCGCAGAGCCCATAATATACCTCAGTAAATGTTGTAGCGATTTCCAGTGTCTTAGAGTAGGGTCTGATGCAACTTTGCCAAGTTCACGGACTGCATTGGCTATGTCCGGTCGGGACATGTTTGCCAGGTATAGCATTTGACCCAAAGCTTGTCTATAAGGATATCTTTCCATGTCTAACATCTCTTCACTTGTAGTCCTAGGTGTTAAATCTGCTCCCTTCTCGAGGGGTGTCTTGGTTGCTTTTGCCGTATTCCCTAGGAACGTCTGGACTGTCTCTGATGCGTATCGCTGTTGATTTATAAATATGCCATTCACACTAAATGATAGTTGCATTCCCACGTACGTTTTAGGTCTTCCTAAGTTTTTGCCGGGAAATGTATCTAGCAAATGATTCGTCATGTCATCAATTTCTTCTTTCCAATTTCCGGTTAGACCGCAATCATCGACATATACCCATAATATGGCAATTCTACTATCAACGACGTTTTTGGAGTAGAAAACGCACTCATCATAATCGCTCCTTACCCAATTACTTCGACTCAATACATGGTCAGAAAGGGTCTTCGCCCATTGTAGACCGGCTTGTTTGAGTCCATATAAGGCTTTTTCCAATTTCTTCGTACTTTTATCTGGTAGGATTACCCATAAGTTTTCCTTTAAAGGAGCATTAAGGTAAGCACGGGTGAAGTCAAGGGTTAGTACATCCCATCCCGCCATTGCAGTCATTGCAATAACTGCACGAAAAATGTCAAAATGCATGACAGGCGAGGTCTCGACATAGTCAATTCCACATTTCTGACGATACCCCTTTACTACTAATCTTGCTTTATATCGTTTCGAAGTGTCAGCGTTCTGTTTCTCCGTAAATACAAAACGTGTTTCTAACGGTTTAGTCTCTGGTGGACATATATCATCTGAGAACACTTCCTTCTCTTGTAATCCATCCAGTTCTTCTTGAATGGCTATTTCCCATTTTGATTGATCTGGACCATTAAGTGCTTCATTGTATGATAAATCTGTATTCAGCGTGGCATAGCAAACATTATTGTTTTCTTCTTTGTTAGAGTTATCGTCCATTCTCTCTTTATATGGGTCATCAATGCCCAATGCCCATTTTCTTGCAAAATCATTTTTCTCATTTTCTTTGTTATATTTTCCATCGATCCAATCTCTTAGGAATGGATGGGTCTGTTCATTTCTGATGTTTTCAACATTGTATTCATCACACAAGTCGTTATCATTATCTTCAAAACAATCTTCCTTTGTGATGGTAACCTCCTGTGGGTCCTTATCTTCTACTTTCTGATCGTGCACATGCCGATCTGCTTCATTCTCATTATCGAAGCCGCTTACTTTTTCATTAAATGTCACTGAATGCCCTTTTCTTATTTTGTCTGTCCTAAGATCTAGGATCAACCATTCGGGTGAGTTAGTGGAATAACCTACCATAATGCCGCTCCAGGCGGTGTCCCCCAATTTCCCTCTTCTTTGGGCCTTTGGGATCTGGACATGCGCGAGACATCCGAACACTTTCACGTTTGTTATGTCTGGTGTTGCTTTTGTTCCAATCTCGAAAGGTGTTTTGTTTTGTAGGGCGCTGTGAGGCGTTCGGTTAAATATATACGCCGCCGCTCCCATGGCCAGTGGCCAATACTTGATAGGTACGTTTCTTGTCTTCAGCATGGCTCTGGTGACCTTGCTCAAGATGCCTTGGACTCGCTCCACCTGGCCATTCATGGCCTGGTGGCCCACCGGGCACGTTCTGCTGATTATGCCGTCTTCGGCACACCTCTTGCTCCATTCCTCTGCGACGAACTGACTCCCCACATCTGTCTGTATGCAGGTTACTTTCTGCGTGAAATATGGTGCAATGTAGGTGAGGTAGTGGTCCAGGGCTGCGACCGCATCGCGTGCATTGGCCGAGGTGGTCGGGTAGGCTTTGACAATCTTGTTGATTCTGTGACTGAAGGTGTAGGCCCCTACTTCGCCCCTCCATCCCTTTTCTTCATGCCCCATCGGCATGTAGTCCACTTGAGCCGTTATCTGGCCGCTTCTTTCTGCCGTGGCCGGGACTGGCCTGCGTGATGGCATAGTCGTGCGGCACACCCTGCAGCTGTCGGTGTCAATCAGCCTTACCGTGTTTGGAATGAGTCCCGAGCTTATCATTTCTTTTGTCTTCTGTTTGCTGGGGTGACCTAGTCTCTCATGCCAGGTTATGTCATCTGCTGACATCCCTCCTCTGCTCATTCTTAAACTTGCTACTGTTCTTCTTTGTTGCTGGGGCAACTGCGACTGCGTGATTTCAGGTAATGTCCATAGCCCATCTCTTCTGGATAGGTGGATTCTCACGTTCCCTTTTTGTAGGTAGGCTTCCCTAGGTGAGAATTTTATCTCGACGGCTTTATCCGCCAACTTTGGCACACTTATTAGGTTATACTCCATGTCTTCGCAGTAGTACACTTCTGATAATTTCAGTGGGCCATTTTCTGTATTTATTATTCTGGTACCTTTATGCGTCAGCCTTATTAGTTCTCCACTCGCGCTTTGTACTGTTCTCTCGTTTATTTGTTGTGCTCCATGCAAAAGATCTATGGACGACACGATGTGTACCGAACATGCTGAATCTATGTAATTCTCTTTTTCAGGGGTGTACCTGGAGACTGGCTTCGTAGCAGCTGCCATTCCCGGTCTTTGGTAGTCTGAGTAATCTCTCGTTCTGCATTCCTTCTGCCTGTGGCCTTGTCTGCCACATTTCCAACAGGTAACTTGGGGTTGTTTGTTGTTTCTCGGGTAAAATTTCTTCGTGCTCCGCCCATTTGGTCTTTTCTCTGGATGTTCAATCCAACAATTTTCTTTCGTGTGCCCGTTCTTCTTGCATACCTGACATGTCTTAAGGGTAATGAATCCTTTCATTTCGGTTATTTCGTCCTTTTTCTTCGTCTTTTCGCTTCTTCTTATCATTTCCATGAGGTTCTCCATAGACATCTTTGCTCCACTGAACAATGTGGCCTCATATACTCGTACTTCCTCCTTGTACGACTTTTCAACTGCTTGAAGGAACTTGTCTGTAGACGCCTCTTCAGTTACTGTCTCTCCAAGGCGTTCCATTTGTCTCTGTAGCCTTTTCATTTCCAGGTAGAGAGCTTCTGGGCCCTCTGCTTCCTCTAGAGTGAGTTGCTCGTATCTTGTTCTGTATTCTCTCAATCTCAAATGTCGTTGTGTGTATTCAAAGTATTCCACAAGCTCTATCCAGGCTCTCACACCGTCTCTTTCTCCATCGTGGGCCTTGGCTACAATCTCGTAGGGGACTCCTCCCTGGTTTTGGATTGCTTCTACGAGATCAGCACAAAGTAGTCTGCTAGACTTTCTTACCTGTTCTTCTGGAACTGTCTGTCGTTCTTTTTGTTCTTCTTCTATTTCTTCTTTCGCTGCTGAACGCAATCTTACCTTCATTTCCTTTTTGCTCATGATTACTTCTGCCCTTTCCAGGGCAGGCTGCAGTCCGTTCCTCTCCCCGTATGCCTCAAAGCGCCTACGGAATTTATCCCAGTCATCCCCTAGCTCCAAGACGGGAGGGCCGGTGCTTCGTTTTGCGTTTCGATCCGTCATATCCGGACTTTCTTCGGACGCCACTTACCTTTTTAGCGTCCGGACTGTCTCTTTTCTCTTTTTCCTTCTTAGCGCTCGTGAATCACAGCTCCTCTTGGCCTCATAAGCTGCTAAGATGTTAGCGATAAGGCGTAGAAGCAGTGAGTAGCGCTCAATACGTCGACGATGGCGATAGTTCTCGATGTAGAGAGAAGGTAGTGTGGAAAACAAGACAGTGATATTTTTTTAATGGTTTAGTAGCGTTCAGGATGTTACAGGAACATACTGAACAACTACTACGTGTATGTACACTCTATTAGTGTACTGAACA
>PIVM01000733.1 GCA_003353945.1 Gammaproteobacteria bacterium | reverse complement strand
TGCCATTAGAGGCCATGTTGCAACACCATTCGATATGGGGGTGCAGATGGTTCGGTCATTTCTTGTAAAGCTGCCTACTGAGATTGGAGCACCCAACAATCAGATTATAATGATCCCTATTCACCATGCCATTTTGGATGGTGGGAGCTTTCGAATTATTCTTCGTGACCTTCTTACAGCATACCGTGCATATGCTGCTAGCGCTGCAGAGCCGAAAGGGTTGCCACATCTACCTGTGGAGTATGCAGACTATGCCGTGTGGCAGTGGCAGCACTTTGAAATGGGGGGACAATTAGAGCAACAGCTGGATTATTGGACGAAACAGCTGGCTTACTCGCCAATACCATTGAACCTCCCGTTTGACCGGCCACGTTCTGAAACATCCAGTGGCCGCGAGGGTTCTTATTTGCCTGTTTTCTTGCCTGGGAAGCTGGTGGCTGCGCTTGCAGACCTCTGTGCTCAGCACCACTCCACGTTATTTGTGGGACTCATGGCAGCTTTCCAGCTAACGTTGAGCCGCCTTGCAGGCAATGTAGAGGATTTGGTGGTGGGGACACCCAATGCTGGCCGAGATGATGTGCTGCTGCATGAAATGGTGGGCTGCATTATGGAAACACTAGCAATACGAGGCGATCTCAAAGGGCACCCGAGCTTCTCCACTCTGCTGAAACGGCAACATCTTGTTGTGACCGATGCATTACAACATGCCAGTGCTTCCTTTAGCCGTATTGTACAACGCCTTCAAGTGCCACGCATTGCCAACTGCAATCCTGTATACCAAGTAAGCACACTATTTTTTCACTTTATATTAATGGCTTTGCTGATTGTCGTCCTACCACCCTACCAACTTCCCACAGGCTGTGCTGAACCTGAAGGATTTTGAAGACCTTTTCAGTGACGGCATCAAGCAAATGAGCTCTTCTGATGTTGAATTTTTGGGTGGTTCGGAGCTCAAGTCTATGTTTCAACCCGAAGAGCTG
>PIVM01000731.1 GCA_003353945.1 Gammaproteobacteria bacterium | reverse complement strand
AAGCAGTATACGGGCAAAAAAACAATGGACGCCAATGCCGCGGCGACGGTGACGGCGTTGATGCGGAGTGTACCCATCGCGGTGCCGGCCATTATGGTATGTATGTTTTGTGCGTATTTTATTTTATTTTGTTGCATTGCATGGCATTGCAGTTTTTATCCGGCGGGCAATCTGAGGAAGAGGCGACTATGAATTTGAATGCGATCAACAAAAATAGAGATTTGCCGTGGAGTGCGTCGTTTAGTTATGGTCGCGCGTTGCAGCAGTCATGTTTGAAGGCGTGGAACGGTGAGGACGGCAATGTCAAAGCAGCGCAGCACGCGTTTTTGCTTCGCGCCAAAGCAAACAGCCAGGCACAATTAGGTCAATATAGCGGCGATGCTGCTACCAAAGATTCAAAGAAAACGTTATATGAAAAAGGATATACTTATTAACTTTTATGTTTCTATATAATTTGAATGCTTTTTTGCTGACTTTATGCATTTGATTATTAATAGTAATTTTATACCATAATTTATTTTGTGTCAGTTTGATACTTCGAAAATATTACACTTGTCCCATCATCCAATGCTGTAGAATGCTTGAACCTCATGAATTAATTAATTCCTAATCAATACAATGGGGGACTCAAAAACTCCAGATGGCAGCACTATCGAGTCAGTCCCCGCGCAGGCAGAGTCTATGACGTCATAAGGTCGCAACGTTTTCGGCGGGAAAATTGTTTTGGCGTCCCGTGAGAGGCGTTCCATTACGACGTATCTCACGGGACGTCAAAACAATTTTCGCGCCAAAAACGTTGCGACCTTATGACGTCATAAATACCAGACCTGCACGGGGACCGCCTCAGTGGTGCTGCCATCTAGAGTATTGTCATTTTAGAGTCTCCCATTAATCCCGCAAAATAGGATGGATTAGCTCCAATTAATTACGCATGGAAAGGGTTAATATGTACAGTAATATCAGCTGCATATTTTCTATTTAT
>PIVM01000730.1 GCA_003353945.1 Gammaproteobacteria bacterium | reverse complement strand
GATACAGTGTATGTACTACCTACTGATCCTGTTATAGCTATTGGATTCACAACAGAACCATTGACGGTAGTTGATTGAGTAAACCCACAAGAACCTGTATAGGTTATAGCCGATGTATCTATAGTAAAGTTTACCGTGTTTTGAGGCTGACCCGTTGCTGTTGTCAGATATAAAGTACCTGCAGCGTAGTTACCAGCTCCTATAGCCGTATACTCGGCATCTGTAAGTGTTATGACGTTTAATACCTTATTAACTGAAGGCAGTAAGTCTGTATTGTTTTTTATATTATCAGCATCTATACTTGTTATAGCTGCTTCTACATTAGTTAAAGCAGACAGTGGTATATCTGCGAAAGTAACTTTACCTACTTTAGTTCCTGACACAGAGTGAAAAGGAACAAAATCAGCATCTACTGGTACTAGTGTTTCTGGTTGTGTTATATAGCTTGTTGCCGTGTTGTATTCTAAGCTTAATATAGGATCTATAGAAGTTGTACCTGTTTCTACTAGTCCAGCTCCAGCTCCTACCGATGTTACTGTACCACTTGTTAAGCCTGTGGCTGATATAGTTGCTTGACCGGTAGTTGTGGTGGATATACTTATGTTACTTCCTTGAATTAAACCGGTTATACCTGTGTTAGACACTATGATATTACCTGTAGATGAGCTTAATCCTATTCCTGTACCCTGAATTAAAGACTCAACAGCGTTAGTAGCACCTGCTATAGTTATAGTTACGTTACCATCTTGGTCAGACGATGTTGAAACACCATCTCCTGTAAAATTAGCTGAAGATAGGTTGTTTGTCAATAAAACATTACTACTGTAAACTCCAATACCAGAAGACACAGTAGGTACAACCCATTGATTGTCTCCACGAAGAAAAGTAGTAGCACTTGGAGTACCTGTGGCAGTTAACCCCATTGTAATTGTACCAGCGTCTGTGATCGGACCTCCTGTTGCTGAGAGAAAAGCATCAGTTGCTAT
>PIVM01000729.1 GCA_003353945.1 Gammaproteobacteria bacterium | reverse complement strand
CGGATTCAATTCGGCTATATCGAAGACGGCTGGATTTTAGATATTTGCTATAAATAGAATGCGTCGAATAAGTCCGGGCTTGTTCAACAACTGGATAAAGTCGCGGCTGCGCGCGACTTTATCCTTGTACGTTAGATCAGTTGCCGAATTCGATATTTCCATTGTTCCAGATTTCTTTATATGTACCTTGCATTGCCGAAAATGCATCGGTTATTTGAGTTAGGGTTGTAGGGCTTTTCTTGGCTCCATCTTTGAAGGATGCGCCAGATTGGTAACAACTTCCGTGATCTATAAATATATACCGGTCGTGAAAGCCTTGTGCAGACCTTACCTCAATAGAATGATTGCTCTGAGTCGAATACGCTTCTACTGCAGGTAGCAGTGTTTTGAGCTTGGCTCCGCCGAGCAGTCTGACTGACACTCCATCTTTTATATGTGGTAAGTAGCGAGAAACAAATTCAGCATCTAAATATGGGTCTATAAAAAGAACATCTTCAGTGGCTGACTCAAGAATTTTTCTTATTTCATCAAAATAGTCGAATACACCGCCACTACCCACCGCAACACTTAGCGGCCCGGTGGTCTTCATGCGCAACTCATGTATGGCCTGATGGATAATCGTCTGGGTTTTCCGCAGGCCTTCAGCGTGCTGCTGGATGCGAGAGCTTTGAATATTATCAATATCAAGCTTTGCCATGCCACCCTTAACCTTATTCCATGCCTCAAGTGCAGCAGCAGCGCGACCAAGCCAGCTGAAATTCTCAGGTATTTGCTGAGTGATAGTTTGATGCGAAGGCATCGTTCTCAATAAGTCTTCCAATTCCATGAGAATTTGTTCATCGTTCATGATTTGATTTCCATATGGGATCTAACGCCGCCAACAACTGCGTAGCAAGCTGGCGCTTAAATTGCTCCGCAATTTGAGTGACAGTTTGCGGAGTCAGATTGCTTGGCCTTGTTACATGCATTTTGCTATACTTTGTATTA
>PIVM01000728.1 GCA_003353945.1 Gammaproteobacteria bacterium | reverse complement strand
AGTAATAATGCTACGCTTACTGACAACCTTACGATGACAGGTGCAAAGCCCATCTATTTCCGAGATACCGCAATTGGCATCTATTCTCAAGCCGACACCTTTATGGATTTATTTGCTGACGGGGCTGTGAGGATTGGTAATTCAGCGGCGGGTGCGCCCACCACTTATCTTAAAATTGAGCCAGACGGAACTACAAGCGTAGTTGGTGCAAACTTAGTTCTTCCTAAAACGACTAATGTAGGCATCAAAGTAGATACTGCGTCCCCCACTTTCGGATGGAAGGATTTGCTAGGTGATATAAAAACAAGACCCGCCGCTGGCGGTGGTGCTGCTGCTCAACCTGATTTTGCTGTTTATAGGGGAAGCATTTACGCATATAGATTTGGAACTACTGCCCCTAATAATCATCTACATGAATGTTTTGTTGAGTTCCATATACCCCATGATTATGTTCCCGGAAGTGATATATACATACATACGCACTGGAGCCAGATAGTGGTTGACACTGGTGGAGCGGCTAGTGCGCCGGGAGTTTCAGAGTGGTTTTTTGATGTCACTTATGCCAAGGGATATGGTACTGCTGGAGGTGCTGGTGATCCATTTATAGCACCCATCACTACATCAGTAGTTTGTCAGGGTAGTACTACTCAGTATGCACATATGATATGTGAGGTACAGCTTTCAGATCCAAGTCCATCAGCCTCTCAGTTGGATAGCGATAATCTTGAAGTTGACGGTTTGCTTTTGGTTAGGGCGTATAGAACTCCATCCGCTGGGAACGATACTCTCGACCAGGATGCTTTTTTGCATTATGTAGATGTTCATTATCAATCAACAAATATGGCTACTAAGGATAAAAACACACCATTTTATACATAAAGGATACACATGGAAGAGCAACAGCAAGTGATAACCCCCGTACAGGCATCAAACACCATACAGCGATGCGCCATGGATTTAATGGATTATATATCCAGCTTGGAGATGA
>PIVM01000261.1 GCA_003353945.1 Gammaproteobacteria bacterium | reverse complement strand
GGTCGGACGGCCAGACGCATCGGGCGGGGATCAAGCATGAAGTACGAAACACCTGAAACTGTTTTCATGTTTAATGGGCCCGGGCGGCCTCTAATTCCCTGCTCATCATCACTTTCCGGGTTCTTTCCGCCAAGGGCCGTTTTAGCCCCGACTCTGGAGATGCACAGGAAAATTGAAAGTAAAAATATAGGGTGCTGAATATCTAAATGATAGCAGACTTCGTCTGAGAGGGTTGTGGTTTGAGTTAGGGTTTCTTTTCATCAAAAGCACTGTCTTGGTACTATCAGCATGGTGTCTTGAGTGTCTCTGTGGTTCATTAAATTCTACATGGAAAGCCTGCCAGACTTGGTTTTCATTTGTTTTTGGCGTGGCTTGCTTTTAATTTTTGCTAATAATTTAGATCTTTGTTTAGGTGCTTGCGCCACGTCCGGTTGCTAATGGCCTTGTCCAGGGCATCCCTGCTCATGCGGAAGTTTTTGCACCACTCCAGCACGGACTCTGGCGTGTCTCCCGGTGCCAGTTGCATTGTCTCGGTGTTATTTTCAAGTCGAGCCACCCATTTTTTTCTCAATTTGACTTTTTTGTATTCTTCTCCTGTTTTCTTAAGTGTCAGGTTGAGGACTCGGTGTCGCGTCATGTTGTGTCCAGTGAAATGTATTGCTGAATCGAGTCTTTTTGGTACGGGCAAAACGCTGCTCTTTTCGCCAAGTGTAGTTGCTCTTGACACTGCCATGTAGAGCAGTCCTGGATTGTTTCCTTCAAATTTTTTGTCTCCTGGATCAATCACCACACGATCTACAGCATTTGGTTGTTGGCCCTGGTTCACCGGTCCGGCAGATTGACCTTGGAAGGTGTGGCAGGTCTTAGCGAATGAAAGGGTGAGGGGGCAAAAAGTTGCTTTGCAGCACTTACTCTTGCAGAACGTTGCTACCATTGGAATTGGGACCACCTGTTGGATTGAACGATTGTTGAAAAAGAAATTGCGGGAAGGTGTTGTCAGATTGGGTGTGTTTCATTGTCACTTTTGTGGAATTCATTTGTTTCGAATAAATGATGTCATCATGACGTTTTTCGTTGATAATACCTTTGTGTATTATTAGCGATTGTGCTTTTGGAACGACAAGGAAAAAACTATTGTGTGCTTACCTTTGGTTTTTGGGGATCCCAAGCCGGACCACTGTATTGAGGGAATTTGACTGCTATGTAGCATGGTTGGTCACCGTTGTTTGGGTTGTCTCCGTCTCTGAATACGATTTCTTCGACTTCTCCAATGCTGTTGTTGAAGAGACTCCACTCTGGTTCGAAATTTTTTTCTATCAGACACACCATTGCTCCCTTGCTTAATATTGATGCTGTAATTGGATGGCTTTGGAAGTGAGCCTTGCAGACAGCCGGTTTTCCTGAGGTTGACTCCCATTTTGTCTTTATCAGTGCCACTGGGTTGCTTGCGTTGGTGATTTGTTGTAATTTCTGGTAGTTGAATTCGTTCCTGGGTTTTTTGTTGGCAAATAGGTGCATGGTTGTGCCGGTGCTTGTGATGCTTTCGATGTCAGTGTTGCTGAAGTTGGTGAAGTGGTGTTCCATGAGTGTGTCTGCATCTGTTGGTATTGATTCTCCGACGCGTAGTCGACCAAGGATCTCAATGAGGTTTTGCTGATCTGATTTCTGGCGTTTTGTTGTTGTTAGCGCCATGCACTTTTCGGAAAGGTCAAGGAACAACTGTGCGCCTGTTGCCGCAACTCCTGTTTTTTGTTGGGAGATGGATGGTTGTGAACCCATTGTGTCGAAAGCTCCTTTTTGCGTGTTGGTTGGTGGTGGTAGTTGGTAGTCGTCACCCACAAGGATGAAGATGGGGATTCCTCCGAACAGTTCTCCCTCGTGTCCTCCTCCGTGAGCGGAAGCTGCGGCGTTTCTTTCGGCGGCTCCCAGGTTGTCGGCGGTGTACATGCTTACGACCAACGGAAAGATGAGCTGATTCGCTAATAGTACCGTCGTGTACTATTGGCGAATGTGTCCCATTTGAATTTACTCACCTCGTGATGATGTTTTTTAGTGTTTCGCGTTCAACCGCGGAGGTCTCATTTCCCTTGCATGCATATGCAACAATGTAATCAGTTACTTCAGCGATGTCTTCCGGTGTTGGTTCCCCATCGTGACAGTCGTAAAGAAGCACTTTGATGTCACAGTTGCCTCTCCAGCCCTTCAGCACGTTGATCGGGGTTTGAATCATTCGAAGATTGTTACGTTTCATCTCAAGCTTGAGGAAATCTCGGTTATCGCGAGTGATGGCGTGTCTCGATCGCTGTTGGAATCCTGGTGTGTCGCATGCATTCGGTGTATCTTCGTATCCGGCGCCAGCATTTCGGGGACCAGTTTCGCGAGGGCTGCTCGCACCACTTCTGAATCGGTTTCGTTTTTGACCTGGTCCAGGTTCTCGAGGCCCGCTTTCACGGTTTCGGCAGACGGGGACCAACAGTAAAACTACTGGCTGCAGTGTCTTGAGTGAACAGAAAAAGAAACAAAAAAACAGGAAAGAATGAACAAAATGAATACAATAACAAAATGTAACAAATTAAACAATTTCTTACAATTCTCCTCGCAAATGGGAGACTCTGTAGAAATGGCGAATCAGGCGTGCGACCCGTTGCAACGTCGTCATAACGTCACACGAGGGGGGCCAAGCAAGGGGAATTCCCATACATAGGCGTCTAAATAAAACTGTCGGCACTACTTCCATAGACTAGATATCGATGCCAAACAATTTTTATCTGGGTGCAGGGATGCCAGGCCTTCTGAAAGTTTCCCTATTTTGATCGTATTTGTCAACAAAGGTAAATTATTTCAGGTTGAAGTTGATGACAATGAATGGGGGAAGCCCTCGCTTGGACCGCGTGACGTCACGAAATATGCCGCGGGAGTGTTTAGTGCGTCATTTCCAGAGTCTCCCATTGAGCTGCTGAAGGATGGGAGCAGCCATCAGTAGCATGGCCAGCACGGACATAGCAGCTGGACCCCTCCTGCCGCCTACAAACCCAACACGCTGTTAGTGGATTGATGTACCACGGCAGGTGTTTCATATAGAGGTGCTTTCGTACATTGGCCACAGTCTTACGGCAGAGGGGGCAGGTCCCCTTCCTGAGGGCAGGAACCGGAGTGGCCAAGGAAACCGAGGAAGCAACCCTAGGGACAATACTGGAAGAAACAACTGGGACTGAGACGGCCTGATCTGCCGAAGAGACAGACTCCACAACCACCGAGACATCGTCACCCACACCAGCCTCCTGATGTAGAACCGCGGCCACGGAGCCAGCAACCAAACAGTGACTGACCCCACGGCTCTGGTCTACATCAGAGGCGAAAGGTAGCATCACCACCTTGGGCGCAAAGCCTCGCTTGCTGTCCAGGGACTCGTCGGCCCCCAAACTGAAAGCACTTACCTCCCCCTCCGGAACCCAATCCTCGAGACCTGGGAAGGTCAGCTGCGAGGGCTCAGGAGTTGAGTACGGCTCCAGAGCCTGGAGGGAAGCGAGCCTGGAGAGCCTTGGAAACTCGGGACTGACAGGATCCGACAATGCGGGAGGACAATCAGAGCCTGCCGGTCCAGAAAGGACAGACGAAACGGACGCGGCACCCACAGGGACAGACACGGACAATACATTAGCCCCTGATGTGGCAGCCACAGAGCGACCACACGCAGGGACAGACACGGACAATACGTTACCACTAGCAGCCACAAAGCGACTAGCACTATCTACCTCAATCACGGTTACGACGGACTCCCCAGAGCTGCTGCTGGAGTCGTCTGTACAGTCTTCGTAATCCGGTGTAAAGGTAGATTCATCTTCACAATCCATATTCTGTAATGACAGGAGCAACAAGCCACATTATTAACATGGAACTGTACATATTACCTTACCTATTACCTAACCTAGAACCTTATTCTAAGGTGCAAAGTGCCAGTCGTGCAGGTAGGTAGACCAGAGATGGGGTCTATGCTGGTCAATCCAGCTCATAGTCAGCGAGCCTTGCTGGTAGTCGAGAGGCTCGAC
>PIVM01000727.1 GCA_003353945.1 Gammaproteobacteria bacterium | reverse complement strand
TCCTACGTGAAACAGGGTGGATTTCTATAGCCGGACTATACTTGTCCAGAAAGAAAAAGTATAACTAGAAAAGTTACTGCGAGGCAGTAACGAGGGTCCACATGGTTGCTGTAAAATTATGTAACTTCAATGTAAGTACATAAGAATCCATCTGCCATACTTATATAAAAGTATCAGCCTCTTATGTCAAATAGAATAGATTTCTAAATGCAAGGCTATTACCAAAATATAAATTTAAAAAATCGAAACTGTTATTGTGCAATACACCACTTTAAAATTGGCTAGGTGCCAAAAAGTGTATACATGGATAAATAGGTGTTATAGACTACATATATGCAAAATGTCAACCTCCTAAATCAAACAGGATGGATTTCAATAGGAAAACAAGCTCAAAGCTGTTATCGGGCAATGCACCCCCTTAAAATTGGCTAGGTGCCAAAAAGTGTACACATGCATAAAAAGGTGTTATAGGCTACATATATGCAAAATGTCAACCTCCTAGATCAAACAGGATGGATTTCAATAGGAAAACAAGCTCAAAACTGTTATTGGGCAATACACCCCCTTAAAATTGGCTAGGTGCCAAAATGTGTACACATGCATAAATAGGTGTTATAAACTACACATATGCAAAATGTCAGCATCCTAAATCAAACAGGATGGATTTCAATAGACAAACAAGCTCGAAACTGTTATTGCGCAATACACCGCCTTAAAATTGGCTAGGTGCCAAAAAGTATATGCATGCATAAATAGGTGTTATAGACTACATATATGCAAAATATCAGCCTCCTAGATTCAACAGGATGGATTTCAAGAGGCAAACAAGCTCGAAACAGTTATTGCGCAATACACACCCTTAAAATTGGCCAGGTGCCAAAAAGTAGATACACGCATAAATCGGTTTTATAGACTACATATATGCAAAATATCAGCCTCCTAGATCAAACAGAATGGATTTCAAGAGGCAAACAAGCTCAAAACTGTTATTG
>PIVM01000260.1 GCA_003353945.1 Gammaproteobacteria bacterium | reverse complement strand
TCTTGCGGATAAGGGATTGTCATAGTTTTTAACTGCAGTTAGTAATCACTTTAAGCATGGAGTTTAACTATACTGCTTTTGTTGCCTTTTGTTCGATATAATTCATGCTCAATCCTTAGTTGGATTGTCACTACTGTTTATTACCCTGTATGCCATAACGATGTACGTCGATATCGGTGGTCGATTGAACTATGGTGACTCCATTAAATGGCAGTACCTTTGGGCTATAGACGGCACTCCGCACTCTACAGGCTACCCGTTGTTTCTGTTGCTGACAAAGCTGTTTGGAAATGGTTTTGCCTTTTTAGATATTCCAATTCGTATCACTTTGATCTCTTACTTATCTGGCATTGCAACAGTGCTGCTTAATTTTCATCGAGCATACCTCTGCATTGGGGTATGCCTGTGACCGAGTAAAATGCTTTACAGAGTGTCAGAACCAGTTTCAATCGAAATAGGCAAAAATGTACTTAACCATAAACAGAAAACATGTTTCGAGCCGCCGTCTTGTGAGAAATACGGGCTAGGGGATGCTGTATTTTCGGGGCTCAAGGGAAGTGAAAAATTCGCAGATCGCGTTCAGAATAATCAGATCAAACCTTGAATTGCTTCATGAGCTCATGCAGCTGCACCGCCAGTTTGGATAGTTCTTCGCTGGCATGAGCTGTCTGTGTCGCCCCTGATGCGGTTTCATGCGAGACTTCGGAGATAGTGGTCACATTTCTGTTTATCTCTTCAGCAACTGCATTCTGTTCTTCGGTAGCGCTGGCGATTTGGATATTCATATCGCTGATACTGGAAACTGCACGCGTAATTCGGCTCAGAGCATCACTCGCCAAGGCGACTTGTTCTTCACTGGCTTTGGCTTTTTCGCGGCCAAACGCCATGGCGCGTACAGCTTCATGCGCACCGTTTTGTAAGCGCTGAATCATTTCCTGAATTTCTTCAGTGGCTTGCTGGGTCCTGCTCGCCAGGGTGCGAACCTCGTCAGCGACTACAGCAAATCCGCGGCCCTGTTCGCCAGCGCGCGCGGCCTCAATGGCGGCGTTAAGTGCTAACAGATTGGTTTGTTCTGCAATACTGCGAATGACACTCAGGATAGCACCGATGCCTTCGCTGTCCTTCTCAAGCCTTTCAATAACATTGGTAGCATTCGCGACTTCGGTGGTCAGTGCATGAATTACTTCGATTGTCTGTTCTACTACAACACCGCCCTTGCTCGATTCATCGTCTGCCATTTTTGCGGATTCAGCCGCAGTCGCTGCGTTACGCGCTACTTCCTGAACCGTTGACGACATCTCGCTAAGTGCTGTTGCCATCTGTTCAGTACCACTCATTTGTCTATCCACTCCCAATTGTGTTTGGGCTGTAATAGTCGAAACCTCTTCTGATGATGTTGCTAGTTGTGTAGTATAACTTGAAATTTGACTGATCAATGAGTCCAGGCGCCGCACCATGGATTCTGTAGTGCGCAACAACTGACCAACTTCATCTTTTCCGGAAGGTTCGATTTTTACAGACAGGTCGCCGTCAGCTACCGATTTCATGACAGCCACAACGTGTTGAAGTGGATTCAAAGAGTGGCGCACATAAAGAAACAGCACCACAATTGTGAAAGTAATGACTAAAATCACAGCTCCAAAGCTGTAGAAAGATAGATTTCGCCGTTCATTCATGCTGACAGTATTATCAATCACGCTCACCAAGTGACCGATACGTCTGCCTGCTGAATTCTTGATGGGCACTTTAGTCAGCAGAAATCCTTTGTCACCTTCGCGCAATTCGGTAAGGCTATGCTCACTTTCAGGTAAGTGCCCATTCATAACGATGTTTTGCAGGCTTTTATTGGTGCTGTACTGAACGTCGCCCTTCAGGCCAAGTACCAGTAGATCGGAGCCGTCATTTTGTTTAAAGTCCTCAATAGCCGTTTGTAGGTTTCTTACTAATACGCCTGCTCCAATCGGTTTTCCGCGGTAAAACAGCGGTGTTGCCACTAGAACCGCGAGACGACCATCATCATCAATGACGATACCGCTACGCGTCTCTATGGTCTCCAGGGCTTCACTAATCAGTTTCTTTTTTGTTTGACCGCGAAAATCATCGGGTTTTGAAAAAACCACGGCACCACGCTTGTCAGTGACTTGTAATTTATCGATTACTCTTGAATCCCCCGTTGACAAGCGATTGTAGGTGCTGCTCACGCTCTCGCTTAATTCGTCCCAATTTTCGTTTCTTAAGGCCTTGGATGCATCTCGATTCCGTGTTAATGCGGGTAGTTCGGCTCGCATTCTATCCTGTTGACTGGTGGCGATTTTTTTCCAAAGCACTGTCTTGGCTCTGAGGCTGTTTTCCTTATAGCGTTGCTCGACTTCATTTTGCGACAGATAACTGGCAGTGAGCAAGCCGGTTGACAGCAACAGTATCATTGCCACAACGACAAGAACGATGCGTGTGCGTAACATCATATGAGTATCTCCAGAACTGTTTCTACAAAACAAATTGGCAGGAGTAAATCAGACAACATGGGTCGGCATTTACCAAGCTGTTACTCGACTGGAAAGCCGCGACTTCTCCAGTCCGGCAAACCCTCTCGGTAATAATAAACCTTGGAGAAGCCCCATTTAACAGCCTGGGCACTGGCTTTGGAGCTGCGCATACACTTAGGACCGTTGCAATAGATTACAACAGGCTCATCTTTTTTGATTTCAGCCCCCAGGGTTTCTGCGGAATACACCTTTTTTAACTCAATATGAATAGCGCCGGGAATGCGGCCGGCCCCCCAGTCCGAGTTCTTGCGAACATCTATAAAAGCGACCTCCTGGTCAAACATTTTCTTGGCGGTAGCGCCGTCAACCGTGGTGGCACCAGCTACTGTTTCTGGTGAGAGGGCTTCTTCAGCGGACGCAGTTAACGAAAACAGGGCTATCAGGCAGGCTGCAATGGATGTACGGACTAGATAAGTCATGGGAATTTCCTCTAATACACGATAAAGATGTTTGTTAATCTGACATGTTGAAATTAGTCTGAGCAGTATTTTTCATAACACCTTAGATTTGTGGCATATGCATCAATGCCATTGTTAACAATAATAGCAGCTATTGTTTAATTAGAAATGTTGTAAAAACCACGCTGTCGGTAGGTGTTTCTAATCAATAGGGTAAAAATGGATAAGCTCAATTTTGTTTGTTTTCTAGGCCGCTTATAGTGGCCTACAGGACTTTCTTTACATCGCGGTAGTATCTGCCAGGCAGTGTGGATAACAATACTGGCGATCAAACTGTCGATAATCCAGTCGGGCCAAGGTGCAATTTGCCATGCCACTAGAGCGGCGGCTAGAAGAACGCCCATGTAGCTAAGCATGAAGTGAGCGAACAATTGATTTTGCCAAGGCAACATTGTCATTAGATTTTCAATGTCTTATATACTGATATCCATAAAGCGAATCATTCACATGGCGGATGAAAAGATTCAATTCAGCTTCTGCTTCCTTTCTGTTGTCGAAGGGACCCATCTCTAGCCCTTCGCGTGTAGTGAAAAACCAGCTTGATTCTGCATTGTAAAAACGATTGGAACGAAACCATGTTTTTTCATGTTCACCTGTGCGGCATGACATAACAGCACCTCCATGCACACTTTGTTAATCTGCACGTCGAAAATATTTCGACTGCTTCTACCTATTCATTTTAGTGCTTTTCGGCATGCTTGTTAGATTAAATTATACTAAAATTACTGCTTTTTTTTATTAATAGAATCTGCGTAGCGTATTATTATGGATCAATATACGAAATAGATACTAAGGGCCGCGGAAAAAATACATCTTCCAATTATGCCTGCTTCCTGCTTCCTCATCTTCGTTGTTCAAATGCTTATATATTCCAATTTAAAACGGCTGCAGTATCTTGTGTGAGTCAATTCAATACGCACATTTAAGAAGTGGATCCCACATTCCGCGCTTCGCGGACAACAGTTTGAGTATTTAATCCCTATATTTATCAAAATGTTATAACTTGGTCAGTCACTGGTAAATTTGGGATTTTTGCTCGACGATCATTTTTAGC
>PIVM01000259.1 GCA_003353945.1 Gammaproteobacteria bacterium | reverse complement strand
GAAGCACACCGCCTGGCACAGAAAAAATATCGCCAAACAGCAAAGGGCCGGGAAGCCCACCGGCAAGCGGAAAGAAGGCGAAGAATGCAAGATCCTGAAAAAACCGTGGCTGATACATCTTCAATACCTGCTATTGATCATGATAGTTTACCTCAAGATCACCAATTTATCGTTCCTTGTTGCCATTTTTGCGGTGAAAAAGGTGTGGTTGTGGATCATTTTCCACGACGGGGCTATGGAAGACAAAATTCTGTAACCAATATCAAATCATTTTGACATCCTGGAGGAGAACATGGTCGATAGAAAACCCCTTGTTTGCAATCGCATCAGGAAGATAAACGGAAGTTTCGCCTGGATAGACCATCGTTTTCTTAGAAGCGGCTTTTTTACCAGTCTCACCAGAAATGAATTGCTTTTGTATTTTTTTCTGGTGCTTGTGGCCGACCGTCAGGGACTTTCCTATTACCACTATGACAAGATCTGCTCTCTGCTCTGCTTTTCTGTAGATGACTACATCTTTGTTCGTGACCAGTTGATAGAAAAAGACCTGATTGCCTTTGATGGCACCTTTTTTCAAGTCCTCTCCCTGCCGCGTACTCCTGTGAAACAATCCTCCAAGTTGCTCAAAAATCGAGATGACATGGAAACATCTGACCCTGCGACAATTGGACAAATAATCCACAAGCAATTCAACTGTGACCATGAACCATAAGGACTCAAAAAAACTCTCGCAGGCAGTTGAACACTATCTCCTGCAGCGAATCGAACAGGGATATCCGGATACACACCTCGATACTCAGTACAAGATCCTTCAGGATTTCCGCCTTTTTGTGGAACGAAAGTCAATAAAATGGGATGAAATATTTACCCTTAAAATGTTGAAAGAATTTATGCAGCAAGGCGACAGTAATGAACGACGACGCGCGGTTCGGGGCCTGGCGAAATTCCTGTATCAGCAGAAGCAAATTTCTCAGCCAATCCCATTAAAATCAAGACCAAAACTACCCGAAATTTATGAAGATTATCTGCATTACAGCGCCACAGCCCGTTACGATACAGAAAAAATGGTTCAGCATACACGGCGAGTTCTTGAGGCATTCTATCACTATCTCAAGCAGAATAGCCTCAACCTTTCGACAATAACCATAGAACAGATAGACACCTTTAATCAGGAATATAATGCAGTTTATGCCCAGCAAAGCCAAAAACTTAACCGGAGTTGCTTCAAGTTTTTCCTGAAATATCTATACTACGAGCGTCGTGTACTCAAACGAGACTTTGCCGCATTGCTCAAAGTGTCGCGAATATTTCACCGGGCAAAACCACCCTGTTTCTTGCGCACTGATGAAATCCAGCAACTTTTTGATAACATGACACCTACAACACCTGCGGAGTTGCGGGCCTATGCCATAGTTCATATAGCGTATACCATGGGACTGCGTCCTCAGGAAATTAGCAAACTAACCCTGGATGATATTCAATTCACCAAGGCAGAGATGCACGTAAAATATCGTAAGGCTGGCTTCCCTGTCACGATGCCGATCCCACAGAAGACACTCAAGGCTATTACCGCCTATCTGGTCGGAGGTCGTCCCGAAAATAACTGTCGCGAGCTTTTTCTGCAATGTTGCCGTCCCTACAGGGCTGTCAGCTCACCGACTGTTTGCTATTCCATAAAAACGTGTATGAGGAAGGCAGGTTTACCTGAAGATGCCACCCCTTATTGGCTGCGTCACACTTATGCACAGCACCTGCTGGAAGCCGGGGCCTCTGTCTTTGAGATCAAGGAAATGCTTGGTCACGACGACATCGAGGCGACCAAAAGATATCTCCATATTCATATCAAACTCATGAGGAAGGTTATTCTTGGCGAATTCGTTTGAAAGTTTCCTGGCACCACAGATGGAAGGATATCTCAAATATCGAGACAGTCTCGGTTATTCCGTAAAAGCAATGGACAGCCTGAGGCGTTTAGATCGCTATCTGATGGCAGAAAATGTGACCACGTTCAAGACGTTGACACCTATGTTCTTTCTGAAGATGCGGACAGATCTTGCAATTAACCAGAATACAATCAATAGGGTAATCTACGCCTTGCGTGGTTTTTTTCAATACCTCGTACGA
The DNA here is from genome assembly GCA_003353945.1 of Gammaproteobacteria bacterium. Lineage (GTDB taxonomy): Bacteria > Pseudomonadota > Gammaproteobacteria > Pseudomonadales > PIVM01 > PIVM01. The sequence continues at coordinate 1,935 of PIVM01000259.1, read as the reverse complement.
ATTGAGTTCTGCCAATATAATCCGCTTGCAGGGATTCCCCGTTTCAAGGAAAACAACATTATCCCCTTTATTTTCTCTGACCAAGAGACAAACCATCTTCTCGAAGCAGCATGGAGACAGGCCCGTAGAGAAAAACAGGCTTTTTTTCTCAAGGACATGAGTTGTTGCCTGGCTCTACAGCTCCTGGCCCGATGCGGCTTGCGGATCTCTGAACCTTTACGACTGAAACTCAAGGATTTCAGAGCTGACGAAAGGACTATCTACATTAGAAAGACAAAGTTCCGAAAGGATCGTTTGATTCCCATTCCTGTTGACGTGGCAAGGCATCTGTCGGATTACCTCGCCCTGCGCAACAGCTTGCTGCCTACAGATAATGGGAATCCGTACCTCCTGGTCAGCGATCCCGCTAAGGATCTGCATAATCAGCAGGTTCGTAATCTTTTCCACCAGGCAGTCAGCGAAATCGGACTCACTCAAACCAAACGGGTTATCGGAAACACCAACATCAGTGGCCCAACCCCACACAGTCTGCGACATTCCTTTGCGGTCAATACCCTCAGACGGGTAAAAGAGCGAGGTGATTCACCACAGAATGCGCTTTCGATCCTCGCGGTATACATGGGACACAAAAAATACACATATACAATCTATTACCTTAAACTGATCGATGCAGACCAGCACAGGAATCTTGTTGATTTTATGACTACATATCCATCGAAGCTATGAAACTATCAGTCTGCATCCGCCAATTCTTTGAGCAGTACCTACCACAGATTAAAGGGTGCGGACCAAATACGATCAAGAGCTACCGCGATGCGTTCTCTCTCTTTTTGCCCTTTGCCAGGGATGCACTTGATACTCCCATCGACTCTTTGCAGGTTGAGCAACTCACCCCCAAACTGATTGTGAACTTTCTTGGTTGGCTCGAAAAAGAGCGGGAAAATGGGGCCAGAACCAGAAATCATAGACTGGCGGCCATAAAATCACTGGCCAAGATGATGATGTATATGCATCCGGACAAGAGAGATGTAGCAGCAAGAATATTGGATATCCCCAAAAAGCGTTACCACAGAAATATAATCGGCTTTCTTTATCAGGAAGAAATTCTGGCTGTCCTCGATTCTGTCGATCTCAGCTCAGCACAAGGTTTCAGAAATTATTCCATTCTAAATTTGCTTTTCGACTCCGGTGCCAGGGCCAGTGAAGTGGCTGCTCTTGATCTCGACTTCTTTGATCCACACAAAAAAACGCTGGCCATTCTCGGTAAGGGAGGGCGCTTCAGAATGATAAACATCTGGCCCAAAACGACTGATCTTCTTTGCCAGTATATCAAAAAGTACCGGATTACACCCCGTAAACTCTACAGGAATCGTTTGTTTCTCAATCAGCGGGGAAAGGAATTTACCCGGCACGGAATATATCGGCTCTGTCGAAAATATCTGGAAAAAGTCCTGTCGGCAAAACGGTTGAAAGACCTCAATCCAGCCCACAGTTTCAGGCATTCCTGTGCGGTAAATATGCTCTTGGCCGGGCATCCCATATCTGACATAAAAAACCGTCTCGGTCATGAAAGCGTAAAATCGACAATGGTCTATCTACATCTTGATTTAAGACATCGACAGCAGATCCAGGAAAAATTTATCGCCTACACACAGTCTCTGCTCAATCAAGATGACAAGATAGACGAATTGATCGAATGGGAGAACAAGGAGGAAATTTTAATTTGGCTTGATAGCCTTTAGGGGCTCCTGGGTCCTCGATAAGGGTGACGGACAGGTAGGAAAAATCCCAATAAGTTATGTTGCATGAAAAAAGAGAACCACTTATGAAAACAACAAAACAACCTGAAATAAAAGAAGAAATGAGATCAGTAACGGTTTGTCAAAAAATATTAATTATTTCAGCATGGTAGGCTAACTCGCAACATAACAGTAG
>PIVM01000726.1 GCA_003353945.1 Gammaproteobacteria bacterium | reverse complement strand
CAATAGTCGAAGCGGGTAATCCTATTCTTGTCTTAAGCGGAGGAGAACCGCTTTTTCGTCCGGACATATTCGATATTGCGAAATACGCGGTAGCAAAAGGTTTAACCGTGGCGCTGGCTACCAATGGCACATTGGTGGATGAGGCTATGGCGAAGAAAATTGTAGACTCAGGGGTATCCAGGGTAGCTATAAGCCTTGACGGTGCAGACGCAGACACTCACGACGAATTCCGCAAACTGAAAGGATCGTTTGACCTGGCCATAAAAGGATTCAAAAATTTATTGGCCCTGGGAATGGGTATGCAGGTTAACTGTACTATTGCAAAGCACAACGCACATCAGTTTCGCGACTTGTATAACCTTGCCGTTAACTTGGGCGCCGAGGCAATTCATATATTTATGCTTGTTCCGGTAGGTTGCGGTGTTGAAATTGCGGAGGACATGATGCTGCCGGCTGAAAAGTATGAGGAGCTCCTTAATCTTTTCTATGATCTATCCAAAGAAGCAGTGATCCAGACAAAAGCAACCTGTTCACCTCACTATTTCAGGATAATGCGCGAACGGGCAAAAGAAGAGGGTGTCAAAATCACACCAAAAACTCATGGAATGGCCGCAATGACAAAGGGATGCTTAGCTGGCACCGGAGTCTGTTTTGTCTCTCACAAAGGAGAGGTTTTCCCATGTGGATATCTGCCAGTTGAGGCCGGACACATCAAGAAGCAAAGGTTTGTTGATATCTGGAAGGATTCTGCTGTTTTCGCTAAACTCAGACAACCTGATCTGCTTGGAGGCAAGTGTGGTTTATGCGAATACAAAAAGGTTTGCGAAGGTTGCAGAGCGCGTGCGTTCTACGAAACAGGAGACTATATGGCAGAAGAGCCGTATTGTATTTACACACCTAAGATGGCTCAGAAAGAGTAGCTAGGTAATGGGTAACTTACAGATAGTATGCAACTTTAACAAATCCTTACAATACTACTTTTGTCGTTTGCATATA
>PIVM01000725.1 GCA_003353945.1 Gammaproteobacteria bacterium | reverse complement strand
ACCATTATCGCTAACAACGCCTCCATTAACACTCGTTCCATCAAAGCCACTGATCACGGCGTTATCAACCAAGGTATCATTGGTCAGAACATTGATCGTATCGACCGGCGTATCAACCAATGTGGTTGCTGCATCAGGATCATCTACAGCCAAAGGTGGTGTCGCTACTTGCCCACCCTGTACAGTAAAATCATCTATCAGTACCGCATACGCACCACTGTTCACATCGTAGTTAGCAGCAAAGACACCGACTGACGTTACCGTTAGAATATGATTAAAGCTCACTGCCTCTATCCAGTTAGCACCGTCATAGGAATAGTATTGTGTCCACTGAAAGCCGACCCGCACTACGCGCATATACAGAGGGGCACCATCGCTGATCACTGTTTTCACCTGCTGGGTCGGACTCAGATTGCTAATGGTTCCTGCAAACACCCGGGTTGATCCACCTGCCTTATTCGCGTAGAAATCAAAACGAATAAAGTTACTGCTGTCCTGCTCGATCAAAATACCCTGGATTTGATAGCGCCCGGTCAGCTGAGTGGAAAACTTGGCGACAACATCAAAATCCGTATTGCTACAAGACTGCATCACCCGAGTAGACTGATTGCCATTACTCCAAATCGAATGCGCTACCCCACCCGGCACTGCTAGCGAGAGTTGCGTGCCGCTCATGCTAACCGTTGTATCACCCACTGGGTCTGTCACTGTCCACAATGAGGTATCGAGGGCTGCGCCATTAAAATCATCACTCTCTAAATCCGAGGGATCGCCTGCACTGGTGACTGTTACCGATACGGTCGCCGTGGACGATTCCATATCATCATCGGTCAGCGTATAAGTAAAACTATCGCTGCCAATGAAACCAATGGCGGGAGCATAGTGGAAAGTACCGTTACCATTATCGCTAACAACGCCTCCATTAACACTCGTTCCATCAAAGCCACTGATCACGGCGTTATCAACCAAGGTATCATTGGTCAGAACATTGATCGTA
>PIVM01000724.1 GCA_003353945.1 Gammaproteobacteria bacterium | reverse complement strand
AATACACCCGGCTACTATCTTTGAAATACTACATCGACCGTGATATCTTTCGTCCAATTCGGCGAACAGACGCCTTTCTGGTGTAGTCACCCCGGTGGATGTGATAAGTGGGCAAATCGTCAACTGTGGGTTGAAAACAATAGATTCGAGGGAAACCCGAGCGGAGTAAGAGAATTTACGTCCATGGTCGGCATAAAAGACCAGAAATATTTCGAAAAATTGCATTTTTCTCACTGAAGACTCGATCATCATTAAAAATAACCCCGGCCATTCTAAGGGCAAGGCATCAGTGATAGCAGAGCGCAGAGAAATATCACTGCCAGACAAAGCGTTACTCGTGCAACCCTGGAAAACCATCTTCGTCGACAAATAAAAATGACATCAAAAATGGACATTGAACGATAACATTGTAAGTTGAGGAGCAATACAAATATTATGCAGCCTGGTTATTTCTCAAGCAAGCGGAATATTATAGCCGATGCAAGTATTGCCAAAAATAAATAGATAAATCAGAAAAAGCGGAATAAGTAGATTTATCACAAAAGCGGCGTCGAGTAAGTCAACGTCGGGCATAATGTTTGATAACTAACGACGCAATTTTCAATGACGAACGCGGTTTTTCTGATCGTGGAGGAAACCGGAGTGCCGGGAGGAAACAACCGCAAGCAAGGGAGTAACCGGTAACCTGTTCACATGTGAAATGCAACGTCGCCCAGATCGGGACTCGAACGTTGCAGTGAAAGACCGACTGGCTAATCCGCTCGGGCTACACGCCGCCCTGAAAACGAACTTTTTATCTTAGTATGAACTAGTGCTGCGATGCTCCGAAAACAGCAAATATAGGTCCAGTGCGGGTAATGGTGCGTATAACTATACACTTCTGTGGCAACCCTCTGAATGACCAATTTACTTCAATTTTGTCAATGCTCCAGCGTTACATGTGAGCCCGTTGTTGCCGCTGAGGCTGATATCGCCAGCCACGGATCTAGGATTAGGG
>PIVM01000258.1 GCA_003353945.1 Gammaproteobacteria bacterium | reverse complement strand
ATCAGAATCTTAATCATCGGTGCGATCTGATATTCTTCGTAGTAGCCTCTCAGAAAGTTAATAATCTGCCAGTGCTTTTCAGTCAGCTCAGGAATTTCTTCCTGCTCTGATAGTGCAACTGCTACTTCTTCTGACCAGTCTGAAAGTTGAATCAAGTATCCATCTTCGTCGGTTTCATATGTTGTGCCATTCAGTTCAAAACCCATATTATTCTCCGTAATATCTGTTTTTAAATCGTTTGAAACACATACAAAGTTGTGTTTCCCCCAAATGAACCCTTTATCAAAACACCTTTTATTGTTTGATAAGTGGTTATTGAAATCTTGCTATTTTAGTGACCCACTCTACATTAACGTCTCAAATTGTTGATTGATCCAGGTCACAGATTGGCAGCCTTGAGAAAGGGTTACGCCGATTTCGCAGCTGCCAAAAACAGTTTTGACTGTCAAACACTACCCAACCCAGAAACACTGGCTGGCAGGAGTTCTACAATCGATTGGATTTCCACGGCTCTTATGATCAGCAATTTCAGCTGAACAACCGACCATCCGTGCAAACTGGAAGAGTGTAAAAGCGATATCCTGCATATCTTTCTCAGGCATTGTACCACTCTTGACGTCATTCCAGATCAGGTCCAGTGAGATGGTAGCGATCACCGCATCGATATTCACACAGAATACGTTTTTGGTGGCACCGACATCATAAAGCTTTTGGACCAGAACATGATAGAATTCCTGGAAGGGATTAATCTCATTTCTTTCCTTGAACAGTTCTCGAATGTGAGTCTCCCGTGGATCGTAATTAATCGGCTTGCCCTTGAAGACAGGGTGGTTCACACAAGGTACCTTGAAGTACTTCATGTCACCTTCTTCCTTAGCCTTTTTCTTCAATGAGGCATATTCTTCAGCCGCTTTCTGAGCAATTGTTCCCATGGCAGCTTCGCTTTCTTCAGCAGATGCCTTGTACGGATCGAAATCACCCATGTTGTCATTCACATACTTGATAGCTTCAAATCCGTTTCCACCGTGATCGCGACCAGTGTTCACCATCCAACCAACGTAGCAGGAAGCGATGGGGTTGCCACCACTGACAGATTCCTTGGATCCTTTAGCACTAACCGTACCCGGACCGTTGGAGATCGTCAGATTGAGCATGGCATTCAAGGCGAACAGTTCTTTCTCAGCCGGCTCTCTGTTAAAGAGAATCCTGAAAATCGAATCAGAGAAATCAATATTCAGCATGCTGAGATCATCCAGAGAGGTCAGTTTTGTCCAGAATGCGTTGTTCGGATAAGCCGGAGCGGAGCAACCAACGAGCACACCGTTCAGGCAGAGATAGGCTCCCAAGTCAGCAGCTGTTTCCTGTGGAATCTGCCTTCCGGTCAGAGTACCCCATGAAAGTGACAGCAGCATGGCAGCCATCAACAGATCCAGTTGGTTGACCTTGTTTGCAGTTGCATACTGAATTGCATACTCGGTAAAAACACTCTTGAGGTTATTCTTCTCAAGCAGTTCAGCGAAGAACTGGGCAACCTTGGCATCTTGCTCACTGGCTTCACCTTCCGGCATCACACCTTTCTGCTCCAGAGCTTTGGCAATGGCAGCATCGTTAACCGATTTGTCAGCCCATACTTGCGTGTAAAACAATTCGATCATGGTATTGGTCATGTCCCGGTAGTCATTGAAAACAGGCTTGTCACCGTTCATCATCACTGCAGCACCCAGATAGGCATTCGGCAGGGCATTATTTGCACGTGCCTTGACAGCGACATCCATGTTCTCTGCACCGATCGCGGTGTAGTAGTTCATGATCGCATTGACCATCGGCATCTCTTCTGCACCAGGCAACGCTTTAGTGAGAGCAAAGACGTTTGTTGCTGCAAAGTTTTCCTTGACCAGATCCAGAACGGATACACCATGAACCTCTGTAATCTGAGATTTTGGGTTCATCATACTGGCACCGGACTTGTTGCGCATGGATTCCCGTGACAGCTGAGCACCAACCATGTTCCCCAATTTCTGGATGGCATCGTTGTAAGGCGCCATTGCTTCCACTGGTTTAATCTGCAGTTTTTCCGGATAACCGGTTTCCTGATCATTGACAAACCAGGGCTTGAGGCTCAAGTCACCAGTCGGTGCGAAATCCTGATCGACTCCCAGTTCCTTCATCACAGCAGTCATAGCTGTTGGCGCATCCTGGATGGATTCGATTCGAACACCCTTTTTTGAGACTTTGGGGTTGGCAGTATCAAATACACCGACACCAAAATAGTCATCAAACCAGCCTTCTTTTGCAAGGGCATCATCACCACCACCTGCAATGGCACCGGCATGTCCAACCGCACGTGAGAGGTTTGCTTTCCAACGTCCAGTCACGCAACAAACAATTGGCTTGGTGAACTTGTACGTTCCGTCAGCGATCCAGTCCAGAGCCTGTTTCTCATAATATCCGCCCGGCTCAATGTACATGAAGACACCCTTCGTGCGGGAATCATTCTCTGCAGCATTCAGGAATTCTGCCAGTGCAAACTGGATATAGAGGTCTTTTCCACTACTGAGAACGGTTGATGTTCCCCATCCACCTGTCTTTAGATATTCAGGTATGGTTGTACTGAAGTTTCCAGAGTTACTGTAAACAGCAATAGTACCCTTCACGAGGCTTTCGCCCGGGGATGCTCCACCAAGAGCGCCACCGACACGAACCTGTTCCCAGGAGTTTCCGATACCCAGGCAGTTTCCGCCAAAGACATCGATTTCATTTTTCTGGGCAATCGCTCTGATGAACTGAGAATCCTTAACGGACACTTTCTCAGTCAGAACAACAATCTTGTTCAGTTTGGGATTGTGAGTGACCAGTTCGTCAGCAGCAGCAGCTACAGCTGTAGGTGGCAGATAAATAACGCCCGTATCGAATTCGATACCTGCATCAATGATTTCCTTGATACTTCCAAAAACCGGGATATCACCGATCTTTGTTTCCAGTTTGCCGGCTCGTCCATACTGAACACCCGCAACAATGTTTCCACCGCTGAACTCGTGTGATGTGGGGGTAACACCCTTACTCTCGCCACCGAGAATATTCATCACAACACAGCGTGTCTGTTTATTCGCTATCTCTTCTAGACTATTTATTCCCACATAATAGGGGAACGGATTAGTTTGGCTCATAGCTTCTCCAATAAAAAGTGATATATTTTCTGATTAGCATATTCAAAATATTCAATTCATGTCTGAATGAATCGATCTTTCAGATTCTCTCGATAATTTTTGGATTAGCCTTATTACTTCTTAGACTCAAGCCAGGCATCCAGTTCCAGCGTATAATTCAGTACGCCGATCATACTACTGTCAAATCCGAACATTTTGTACGGAACCTTCAGACTGTCAAGAAGGTCACGAGCGTAAATCATACCTTGAACCACCTGGGGGCCACCACGGCCAATCACCACGTGAACGTTCGGATTCAGTTTGATATTCTCTCGCAGCGCATCCAGCATCGCTTTGAATGTCACAAAGATATCGGTATTGTTTGCCTTACCACCGATAATGGACACAATGTTTGCCCGAGCCAGAAAATGTCGGAAAGAGATATCAGCTATCTCTTTCATCTTTTGGTACGGTGGATTCCCGCCAAAGTCAGATGAAAAGATCGCTCTGTCTCCCAAAACTTCTGTCGCAGCACTGTTAGCACCACCACCAAACATGAATGGCAGAACCGTTCCTTTGGGGTTGATTTCAACCACATCACTTTGACCCTGATAGGTTCGCAGTTGGTTGATTTCCAGTTCGAAATCGGTGAGTTCAGTTGCGAAGACCTCAGGTGGCAACTTGATACGTGTATGTGCCGGATCATCCTGGTCGAAAGCAGCCTTGACATCACATGCCACAGGTAATGGCCTTTTCCCTTTCTTCATTCTGATCGGATTGAGCTCAATCATGGTCAGTCCATAATTGTTGTAAAGATCCCACAATTTTGGCAGTTGCTGCACCAGAGGGCTGATAAAAGCCTTGGGGCAACCCAGCTTAATCAGAGCATCGTTCACATGATACCCTTTCAGTCCGACCAACGGATCAAATGAAA
>PIVM01000723.1 GCA_003353945.1 Gammaproteobacteria bacterium | reverse complement strand
TGGCATGAGGCCTTGGGACACCCACATCCGGCCAGTATAATGTTCCTGGAACAGAGAGGCTTAATTAAGATTACAGGAATAAAGACATTGGATGATTTTAACTGCCGTACATGCAAGGAAACCAAGAGCACTACACCCCACTACCAAAGGGGCACAAGGTCAATCAAACAACCCGGGGAGGTCGTCCACGTGGATCTGGTTGGTCCTTTCGAGCCAGAAATGAACGGGTATAAACATATGATGGTATTCATAGATGAAGCCACACGTTTCAAAAGTGTCCTGGGCTTGAAGAACAAAGGAGATGCCTACAAGCTGTTGAAAAAATATACAGAAGACATGCAGCTGGCAGGAGTTACGGTAGATTGCATCAGGGGAGACGGAGCTGGTGAGTTAGGAAGATCTAGGATATTTAGGCAGGAACTCAAGAATCTGGCTTTAAAATGGGAGTCTAGCCCGCCATACACCCACCAACAGCAAGGACTGGTCGAGAGGGCAATCAGACAAGTCGTGGAAGGGGGGAGGACACAACTAGCCAGGTCGTACCTAGGAAACGGATTCTGGTTTTACGCTTGCCAGGATTTCACATTCAAGAGCAACTGTTTGCCACACCAGAGCCTAGGTGGGGAATCGCCGTATGAGAGGCTACACCCAGGAAGAAAGCCACGCTACCAAGCCTTCAAGAAATTTGGCCAGACTGCGTATGTCCACATTGACAAGATAAGGCAAGGTGAGTTCTCCAGAGGGAAACTCAACAAAATGAGACCCAGGTCCGAGAGAGGAATGTTAGTAGGTCACGCGATGGGAGCCTCAGCCTACCTGGTATATTTGCCAAGGCTAATGAAAGTAGTAACCTCAAGCGCTGTAGTTTGCGATGATATTCCAGCAGAAACACCATTCTTGTCCGATAGACCAGATCATTGGGTGTCACCAGCACCGGGTCACGATGATGCAGCCCCAGTTGTGGCAGAAGAACTGGCAACGGAGACAGCGCATGATGAC
>PIVM01000257.1 GCA_003353945.1 Gammaproteobacteria bacterium | reverse complement strand
TCCTGCATAATCAGATAACTGACCTGCATCCCAACGGATTGCTAAAGACCATGTTGCTGCACCGTCTAAACCGATACCTGTGTAGTTAGTTCCATCATCCCAATGGAGCCAATCAGAAATTGGTCCTGGTACAAATGGGGCTTCCCAACATACTTCTGCAATATCTTGTTGTAGTGCATCGTCCCATACTTCAACTCCAGTAAGATCTTCTGGTGCTGCACATTCTCTGTAGATAGAGATATTATCAACAAACCATGATACTATATCAAAGGAGTTTTGTCCGGTTGCATTGAAACGTACCTGGAATACACGAGCCTTTGCATAGGTTGTAATGTCAACATGACTAGAGGTGAAGTCGAAGCTGCCATCGTTGGCAAAACTTGCTACCTGGTTCCAGCTGGAACCATTGTATACTTCTACTACCATAATCTCTAATCCTGTGGAATTTCTATCATCTAACTTCAGATCGAAGTCGAAGAAGATGTTTCCTTCGGTTATCATATCAGCATTGATAGGATTACTTGTTAGAGTTGATGTGTAATCAAGTTCTAACAGTGGATCCCATGCGAATTCTGCTGATGGTTCAGGATCTCCAATCTGTGAGTTAATCGACCAGTTCTCTGACTGATCGTTGAAACGCCAGCCCTGGAAGCTAAAGGTTCCATTATCCCATCCTTCGAAGAATGGCAGGCCAAAGCCCCATACTACTTCTACTGTATCAGTTCCATGCCATGCTGACTCACCAAAGTCTCCTGGGAATCCATAGTCGGTTAGATCATATACTGCTGATACATCATATAGATATGTTGCTGGATCTAAGTTATTGTCTACATAGTATACCCATTCGTCTACATCTTGATCTTCGTAAGGAATGTTAGCTATGTTAACGCCATCACGATATAGGTTGAAGGATACTAATCCAGGAGGTACACCTCCAGGTGGAGGACCACCACCAGAATCACCAATTTCATAACCAAATCCTGTATCAGGTGCACCATCTCCCTGAGCTGTACCACCGATTGTACGTTTGCCTGAAATAAGGTTTTCTGTTATATAAAGTCCACCGGCAATTGATCCGCCAATGTCGCCACTTACACTATGTACAAAACCTGTTAATGTTCCAGAGGCAATATCCATTTGCTCTATCTGACATCCACCACCTGTTGTAGTTCCGCTAAATAACCATAAGAATGGTCCGCCATCTGTAAAGTTATCATAAGCCGCTCCATACATACTTGGTGGAGCTGGTATAGTAGCTATTGTTGCTCCTGTTATATCAAACAATACTAAGTCAGTTGCCCAGTTGTTACCCCAGAAACCATCTGCATCATCATCATATGCAATAGCGCGTACTGCTGTTGGTGCTGTAAAGGATGAAACTAAGGTCTGTGTTTCAAAGTCCATTTGGTATACTGTAGTTGAAGCTGCTGCTCCATACATATAAGTACCATCATAGGCAAGATCTCTTAATCCTGATACACCTGGTATTGAGAACTCTTCTATAAAGGTTCCATCAATAGTGTATTTTTCAATTAAGTTAGTAGCCCATCTTGTAGCATAAACATATACTCCATCAGATTCTGCTCCTGCATTACCGGCGGCTCCTGTTACTGCTGCCAGATCAACTGCGAATTGTAGATCCCAGAGATCACGTGTAGCATCAACTACCCTTGGTTTTGCATCAGCATCTACCTCTTGTTGGTTAGGTTGTCCTGCTAATACTACGGAAATCATTGGAATAACTCCTGTCGTTGGTGGATTCCACAGCAATGGTACCTCGTTGGTACTATAGATATAATCATCGCCAAGATTCCGTGGTGGATGGAGATATTTAGATCCCCAAGTGAAATAAACTGGGTCACCCAATCCACACGCATATAAACAGCGTACTGATGCTGTATAAGTCTGACCGTAAATCAAATCCATATAGGTCCATGTACGTATATCAACTGGAGTCTGTCCTACCCATGCGTCGTCTAGATATATATAGTATCCAAGCGAGCCTGGGGGAGATTGACTAGAAGTAACTTCTATATTGTCAACTGCCCAACCTGATGCCCATCCGCCATTATCATCGGCATGGAATGCAATCCATATTGGAGGCGAGCCGGGTCCGGCGAAAGATGTAAGATCAATACTTTCGTCTGTCCAGTCAGTTACCGCTGTCATAGTTTCTAATGTTTCCCATGTAGCTCCATTGTCATAACTGTACTCTACATATGCACTTTCTCCATATGCTGCATTATAGAAATGAGAAAAATACAGAGTATAATCAGTGAGACCAGATAAGTCTAACATCGGTGTGATCAGAAAATCTTCTGAACCGTCGTTACCACTGTTAGCATCATCATTTGATACTGCATAATATCCATCTCCCGGTGGTATTTGCCAAAAAGCACTACTTCCATCATCACTTCTGAACCAGCCTTCACCAAGAGTAGTTGCTTGCCAACCATCAGGTGGGAAGGTATCATCTTCAAAAGTCTCTAATTCTAATGCTACTCCTGAAGGTGGATCCCATGTAGCTACTGATGTTAATGAATCAACATATAGGTTAGATACCTTATAAGTTTTTTCTGTTAACACAACGCTATAGGTCATATCACTAAAAATTGCAAGATTATAATGTTCATATGTAGAATAATCCACTTTTGCAACAAATAAATCATATAAACCATTTATTACACTGTCAAACACTACAATACCATCTGTTCCTGTTACGGCAAACCAAACATCGTAAGGGTAATCTTGTCCAACGAGGGTTACCTCAGCATTGTCAGGATCGAGACCATCACATTGGGTTACTTCTACAGTAAATACATTGTCTAATCCGTGGGCTACTACATTGGAATATACCCAGACTGATTCATTAGACTCATATATTGCTTTTACTCCGTAAGCATAGAATCCAGGTGCTAATCCACCAAATGCTGCATCATTATATAATTCAACAGTTGGGTTAGATAGTGGTGTTAAGGTACCAGTTGCTGGTCCTAGATCAGGATCAAAATCACTTGCTCTTGCAATTTGATAGTTAGTTAGATCACGTGTTGCTACGGCTATTTCTACCGGTTTGAATTCTCCATCCTTTACTGTTCCACCTACGCCGGTTGGCAAGCTGGTAGCTAAGAAAGGCCCTTCATTTACTTTTGGCATTTGTACCATCTGCCCCGAAGTAACAGCATTGCTAACTACTCCTGCGTTTGGTCCGCTTACATAAGCTCTGATCATAAAGTCCTGATAAGGGGATACTGCCCAACTACCGCCTGGCATATGTATTGCTGAACGATATACAGTTGGTAAATCAGTATCTATGGCACATGGAGCTGAACTACCTGCCCATCCAAGTTGCCACATTACAATATAGAAATCGCCTTCTGTAATTGTTGTGCTAAAAATACCATAGAAATCAACCCATCCGAAGTTGGTTACTTCAACTACTATTGAGTCAAGTTGAGTTCCTGGCATTCCACCCGCTCCATCATCATCAAATACTCCAATAGCCATTGTAGTGCCAAGGAAGTTTGATCCGGCAGGGAAACTACCATCACCTACATTCAGACGTCCACCCAATACTGTGGCTGGATATCCTGCTGGGGTGAAGTGTACTCCTACTGCGCCACCCGGTACAGTAAAGATTAAGTAATCATCGGGTTCGCCATCGTCATATATAATCTCATATGGGCCCATTGGTAATGTCCACGTTACCATACATTCTGTATCGGCTTCGTTTGGATCTGCAAATACCCAGTTAGTAGGATATGGGGTTTCACACATTGAGGTACTTACTTCAGTCCCTACACCAGTTGGTGCGAATATGCCACCTGCAATTGCAGTCTCAAATCCTAAGAGTTCAAAATATACATCATATGTGCCTTCGTCAACATACATCTCGTAATAGCCACTACCGTTGGTTTCTGTACTATATATTCCAGCAGAAACTGTTACATGGTCTAATCCTTGTCCTGTGTTACAGTCAGTTACTGTTCCGTAAAATTGTCCTGGAATGTATACTAACATTTGGTTAAAGATGCTGTCTTCCAGACGAGCTGGATCGTTAGTTTCTATATTCAACCACTCATCATATAA
>PIVM01000256.1 GCA_003353945.1 Gammaproteobacteria bacterium | reverse complement strand
GTTTATATATCATCTAGATGCTTGGAAACAAAAACCCTACAAGGCTTCATTATAAGCTCTATTTATAGCGCTTTGAATTGCCAATTACGAGGGAAGAATCAATGAGACGCTGCACTAGCGCTCCAGCCACATTGTAATGGTGGATAGACAGCCCAAAAAGACGTTAGCTGTGTGGCGCAGACTTGAAGGTATAGTGGCGGGCCTACGTCGAAAGGCAGCAACAAAGCAGATGACAGCTTTTTTGGCTGCCCTACGGGTGGTAGCCATTATTACGGTAGGCCTGCCCTGCGCGCAAATATTGAGCAGAGCCAATGTAATATAGTAGCTGAAAAACCTGATTATCCAAATATCGGTGTTAATAGTTTGATACCGTTATGAGGAGGAAGGGCTTGGCACTTGTGGGCGGATTTAATATTTTAGTGCTCATGTCGAGCAAGAGCAACGGGCAAAAGGGATACACTAAAAAGAATATTTTATCGTGAGCATAGCTTTTCGTGTTATTTGCGTGTAGATCGGATATTCATAGTGCTGATTGTCCATTAGGTTGATCGCCGAAAGCTTGGCAAAAAGTTGGTTCGCAAATAACTTTGAAATTGCAATGTCAACGCTACTATAACTATCGGCGGGAACTGAAGGAACTTCCGAATACGTCACTTCCGAAACATATCTGGCACGTATATCAAAGTCGAAATAGTTAAAATACCGGACGCCAGCGCTGGCTTTGTTTTCAGGAAAAAATTCCAGCGTATTACCGGAGCTATCATCACCCCATTGGTAGGTATAATTGAAAAATCCGCTAACATTATCGGAAACCTTGGTTTGTATTTCCAGCTCAACACCCTGATAAATATGCTCTTGATCCGTAGTTGCGGCACCCAGGTTTGGTATTTCAATGTCACCTACTGGAACAGTGTCATAAACAACTAATCCGAGTACATCGCTTACTTTATTATAATAATATTCAGTAGTTACCATGGTGTCAGGAGTGGGTTGCCATCTTAACCCCAACTCATGCGCGATCATTTTTTCAGATCCGCGTCCTGCACCTTCAATAACTTCACCGCTATTATTGGTGGTGGCTGTTATGGTGCTACCTTTAAACCAACCTGTGTTCGGTGGGCCAAATTCTGCGAAATAATAACCCCCATCAAAAGTTTGTTGCGCAAAAGAAGTGGTTGAAGCCACCCTCAAAGTGAGTTCGCCAGGAATCAAAAATATATTTGCCACTAACCGTGGTGTAAATTCTCGATCAAGGTTATCCCATTTGTCATAACGTCCACCCAAGGTTAGTTGTATTTTGTTGTCCAGAATAAAAAACTGATCCTGAATATACAAAGCATGCAAGATGTCGCTTTCATCGTATACGTAAGGCTCAGAAATATTGTTGATTTCTCGACTGGCTTTAAGGTAAACGTAATTTAATCCCAGCATTAGCGAGTGCTGATTGAAACGGCTAATGTTGTATTGTAAATCAATATCCAGTCCGTCTCCCTTTTCCACCTTATATTTGAACACATATTGATTATTGTCGAATCGTTCATTACGCTGCCACAGTTCGCGATAACCCAAGCGAAGGTTGATGACATCGCTGTTTGCCAGGTCTTGATGTAACCAGTTACTAAAAACTAACGTTTCTTTTTCTGAACGGTCAATGGCGTGGTCGCCAGGGCTGGCGTTGTAGCCTTCTTGATCGGTGGTCATACCCCCGTAGGCATGGTAGTCAAAATCGCCGGATTGATAATCGGCACGGAAATTGACGCCC
The DNA here is from genome assembly GCA_003353945.1 of Gammaproteobacteria bacterium. Lineage (GTDB taxonomy): Bacteria > Pseudomonadota > Gammaproteobacteria > Pseudomonadales > PIVM01 > PIVM01. The sequence continues at coordinate 2,328 of PIVM01000256.1, read as the reverse complement.
TTAATACTTGCCCAATCCTTGATCTTCCAATTGGGTGCAACTGCAGTGGCCTCGCTGGTCTCCTTGTCTCCTTTCCTTTCGGTTTGCACATAGTGGAGTGTGCCGGCAAAACCCCAGTTTTCCGAGAGTGGTTTTGCAAATTGTAGTGAATTGTGACTGGTGCCTCCCTCCCCGTAAGACAGAGACATTTTTAGTGAATCTCGTTTTTCAACCGGTATGGTATAAATTTGAATGATCCCCGCCAGCGATGTTGCGGTGTAAACGCCTATACCAACGCCACGTAATATTTCAATGCGATCGATGTCATCCAGCGTAAGGGGTAATGTGGGCCATTGCATGCCGCCAAAAGGGACCACATTGACTACTTGATCATCAATCATTACCAACATTCTTGAGGTATCGTCATGTGCTCTCCCGCGTGCAGCCACATCCATATCGGTATAGGTTTTGATAAAGGTATCTAAGCCGACAACGTATTGAAGCAGTTCGGGTATGGTATGTGCGGGAGACTTCAGGATTTCATCTCGGGTAATAACGGATATCGCTGAGGGTGAATGGGATAGATCCTGGTGCCGTCTGGAGGGTGACTTGACTTGCATCTTCATGAGATCAGACAAGGGTAGATCAAAATAGTCAATAGCACGCTTTTCGCCTTTACCGTCACTTTCATTTAATATGATTTCGGCACAAACAGGCATCTGCAAAGTTAAGCAGGAAATAAGCAAAAGAAGACAAAAAGCAAATCGTTTGCTCATTTTACTATACCTTCCTCCTCTCTGAGAACGGTTGAAAACTTGAGCAACTTAGAACTCAGCTTGATATTCTCTTTTCTGACAGCGTCCATATTGATGATTAGTTTTATTTGCTGCTTTTCTTTGTAAAGTTCGACCATTCCCCCTCTGCTTGCAAAACCCCCGATTTCGGAAACTGTCAAAATATTGTTATCTGACACCTGGGGCAAATATTCAGCTACTTTCAGTTTTCCGCTACTGCCAATATACAGTACGTGACAATCATTAATATCATCATTCTGATCAATGGTAATGCCACGCAAGTTGAAGCCATGTACTGTTTTTTGCTCTAAAGGTTTAAGCGCGCGTTTAAATGAGGTGGACGTGTCTCTATGACAGATATTCAAGTTAGTTGTAACCTGCTCCAGCACTGGCCATTCTGAAAAACGTACGATATTGAGAAGAAACAGAACCTTTAGATTCTGTTCATCAAGTGTCAATTGATCAGCATGTAAAACGTTACTCATACTGCTTATCAGTAGTATGGTGCAACTGAAAAATAATCTAGTGCGATACATTTTTATGTAGAGAGATATTCATATTGATCGAATATCTCACATTTCCTTTTGGCGATAGTTTATGCAAGCTTGATTTGAGCTGCTGGGTAAGAAATATTTCCCTGCTGGAAGGTACAGACACTAACGATACGACCAATCCTGGTATCACCATTTTTACAGCCATCGATATTCCCTCTGTAAAAATTGAAATCTCTTTGAAGAGCATAGTCAACTATTATCTATGCAACAAACCTGAAGAAGAATCGATTAAATGCAGTGAGTATTTGCTCTCTTTTTCGTGTGCGCTGATAAGTTGCTGCCTTGAATGCAAGCATCCTTATAAATACGTACCAGCTCTGGATACAAACCTTTTTCCGGGCCATAAGCACTCAATTCCATTTTGGATAACATCAAGGCTTTTAATATAACAAAAAATGTCTTGTTTGAGTGTGCCCCAAAGCATAAATCAGAACGCTGTGACTTTAGATGCACAACAACTAACGAAGGGATGGAATTGATTTGGCTTACGTTACTTGGTGAAAAAAGATCAGGGGAATTTTCACTACTCACTTGACTGGAACTTTCTAATGGGAGAAGTTGAAACCAACAAGTCTTGATTGTTAACGATTGACACACACTTGCCTCTTTCAGGCGTGTTTTTCATGCCAGAATCTGTATGGCTGTTTCAGCTTCAATCTTACACCGAGTGTAATAAACCACGAAGGTCTGTAAAGCGTGATTTCCAGGTATTCCCAACTTGGCAGGTCAACTATTAGGCAGGGTCCGGAAATCGAGATTAGTGTGCATTAAGCACGAATAAACCAATCGGAAAGGTAGGATAAAATCATTTAACATCAACATGACTTCGTCACCGATTCTCTCGAACTCACACTATTTGGACAAAGCGGAAACAGATGTTTTGCTTATTGCCAGGATTTTGATTTTTTTCCATGTGCCTGCTGATGTTACGAAGCGGCCAAATGCAAAAAATAAAAACTATGCTTTCTGGAACAGCTAAGCTGACCTTCGCGGACGTTACC
>PIVM01000722.1 GCA_003353945.1 Gammaproteobacteria bacterium | reverse complement strand
TTTGTGCCTCTGTGAAATTTTCATCTATTTCACGATTTTTAAGCGATTCAATCCCTTGTTTTTTTATTCTTTCAACAGTTTCTTTGAATATCTTTTTTTCTTGTTCATTATTTTTAACAAGAGCAGCTTGTCTTTGTGCAAGTGTTTTTGTTTGGTCATTGATAACTTTTTGATTGACTGCGATTGTTTTCTCTCCAAGTTCTGTGATTATATCAATTTCTTGTTCAAAAGAATCTCTTCTTGTTATTCTTTGCTTTTCCTCTTGATCTCTTTGGAAAGCTTTTACTTCGACTTCCTTATCAACTCTTTCAATAAAAGCAGCAGTAAACGCTTCGTCATTTGCATCAGAAACTTTTCGAGCGACAGCTTCGTTTTTTAATATCTCCTGTAATTGTTCTCCAGTTTGAATTGCTTGTATTCTACTTTCTGAAAGTGCTTTTGCTCTTCTTAAATCTTGTTTAATTGCCTGAATGGTTAATTTTTCTTTTTCTAAAGCAAGTTTGTTTTCTAAAGCTGCAAATTTTACGGCTGCTTCATTTGCTAAGTCAATAAACTTTTTCCTTTCAATAAAAGAAAGTGTATCATCATCCGAAATGTCTTGTAATATTTGACGTTCCTCAGCAAGTCCAGCTAATGCTTTTTCTTGTTTTGATATTTCAATAGTTGTCGCTAATTGTAAACGAAGAAACTTCTCTTGTTCTTCAATAGCTTTTGAGGTAGTTTCTACATTTCCTTCAAATGCTTTTGTTACTTTGTCAATTGAATCGCTTACGCTTGATTTTTCAAGTTCAGTATATGTTTTTTCTAAAACTGTTAATTCGTCATTAAGTTTTTTCAATTCTTCTTCAGCTCCTTCAATACCTAAAAATACTTTTCCTTCAGCAATCGTTTTTAGAAATTTATTATATTTTATTTCAGCACCTACAAAAACTGAGGAAAATGAATCTCCAATAGCAGAAAATACCTCCCCTATTGCTGGTCCTGAATTAATAAGACTTTG
>PIVM01000721.1 GCA_003353945.1 Gammaproteobacteria bacterium | reverse complement strand
GATTGGTTATTTGGAAGCAAAAATAAGGAATACACCGTGGGATAGTCATCTTGTGGAAGACGACGAGAAACTACTCCACGATGAAATTGTAACATTCAGACGCACTTTAGGTCAACTAGCTTATCTTGCGAATGGCACCAGACCTGACATTGCATGGGCAGTGGCGCGATTGGCGTCGGGGATATCGGCACCAACCAAAGGCGAGTGGGAACGAATTAAACGATTATTGAGATACCTTAATGGTACAAAAGAGCTGGGACTACATTACAAACCTTGCGAACTTCCATCGAAAATTGAAACATACGTTGATTCATCATTTGCTGTGGATAAACGGAAGGGAAGGAGTGTTACAGGGTTCATTACTCGCTTAAACGGTGGACCTGTACTCTGGAAGAGTCATTTGCAGTCTACGGTAGCGGATTCACCAAATGCAGCCGAATATATAGCGTTGTATGAATCAGCGGTAGCTTCGATGGGTTTACAGAATTTGCTAAAAGAGAATGGGGTCAAGCTAGGAGATGCATGTTTAATCCATGAAGACAACGATGGGTCCCGGCGACTCGCAATGAGCGGCTTGGGGCAGAAGAGAGCGCGACACCTATCAACCAAGCATCACTACGTTCAGGAACTTTGTAGGGAGAACAAAGTGAAGGTGGTACGAGTTGCAACAAACGAGCAGCCCGCAGACCTGCTCACCAAAGGTTCGCATACTGGGAAAGCTCACGAGTACTTACTGAAAAAGCTTGGTGTTGTGAACCACGCATGAGATGCTTGGTTCATGGGGGTGGTGTTGCGTAGTGGAGTTCATTGGGCTCATAACCTACGGTAAGTGCGCCGTCTACATTATAGTTCGTTGTCACAAGCAGGTGCCTTGCAGTGGCCAAAATTAATATGGGCAACATACGAGTAGCTCAGATGAGTTCCTGTAGGGATAGGAACATAATAGATTTTAGATTAGGACATAGAATAATCACTCTTCAGGAATCCTAAAGAAGGATTGT
>PIVM01000100.1 GCA_003353945.1 Gammaproteobacteria bacterium | reverse complement strand
AAGTTTCGACAGATTTTATCATGCTGTTAAATTGGTAGGCAAAAGTGTGTCTGATTGCTACCCAAAATACGCTATAATTGAACCGTGCCAACAATGATGTTATGGACGGTCTTGTCGGTGATCGGCTCTAGTGTCAGTTTTCCCTATTTGTCCGCTCAGTGGACCGAGTTGACAGACGAACAAATCAAAATCTTCGCGATAAACAAACCTGCAAAGTCGATTCATAAAACTACTCTGGATTTCTTATAAAGAATATCCAATTTATGATTCTTCTTTTATTCCGAGCTTGCGCGACTTGTCCCAAAGGGTTTTACGACTAATACCCAGCGCAGTGGCCGTATCATTTATGCGATTTTCATTTTCCGTTAGCACACGGCGAATATAGTCTCGTTCGCATTGCTCGATATACTTGGCCAGAGTTTCTCCTTTGAGTTCCGACATTGGGGGCTGCATTGAGCGCCATGTCTCTCCAAATAAATACTCTGGCATAATCACAGACGACGTACTTATAATGCAAGCTCGTTCTATTATATTTCGTAGTTCTCGAATATTTCCCGGCCAAGGATAGTCGAGTACTGTTTGCTCTGCTGTAGGGTGTAGAGTAGGTTGTTTTCCTCCCTTTTGGTTGCATTCTTGGAGAAAGGCTTGCGCATACCAAAGGATGTCATCCTTGCGCTCACGTAGAGGGGGAACATGGATGTCTAGAACATTAATCCGGTAGTACAAATCCTCACGAAACTCGCCGTTATTAACCATTTGCTCAAGGTCACGATGTGTGGCACAAACCAGGCGGATATCAATAACAATATCCCGTTCTGAGCCAACCCTTTTTATGGTGCGCTCCTGGATTGCCCGTAATAATTTGACCTGCATGGGGGTTGGCATATCACCAATTTCGTCCAGAAACAGTGTTCCGCTGTGAGCTTGTTCGAACAAACCACGTTTCTCTCTTATGGCGCCAGTAAAAGCTCCTTTTTCATAACCAAAAAGCTCTGCCTCCATAAGTTGTTCAGGAATCGCCCCGCAATTAACAGCAATGAACGGTAAACCCCCATGCGTATCGAACCCATGGTGCAGTGCTCTGGCAACATATTCCTTTCCGACACCGGATTCACCCGTAATGAGAACTGTTGCGTTGCTTTCCGACAGTCTGGATAGTGTCGCCTCAATGGACTTCATTGCTTGAGATACACCAAGACGATGAGAGTTAGAATCAGGCTGAATGAATCGTTCGCAAATGTTATTTACTTTCTCAATCAATTTGTTTACATCGAATGGTTTTGTCAGGTAGTCCTCCCCCCCCATCTTGAGAAGACGGACAGCCTGGTCGATAGAACCGTATCCCGTAACGAACAGGAAAGGAGGTAGTGGCAATCCTTTTTCTTGAAGATTCGCAAACAGTGCTTCTCCGGTCATGTCCGGCAATTTGATATCGCTTACCACAACACAGTATTTTTGCTGTTTTAAAGCATTTATGGCGCTGCGACCATCCTTGAACCAATCACAATCTAAATTCGCTACTTCGAAACGTTCCGTGAGTGCTTCGCCGATAATTTCGTCATCTTCAATTAGGCAGATACGACAACTCATGTGTTTCCCCTGTTTTCTGGTATTGGAAGGCGAACGATGAATTCGATTTGCTCCGATTGGTTGGCTAATTCGATTCGAGCACCCAGCTGATCCACCAACTGATACGTCACCCAAAGGCCGAGCCCGTGACCACCCGCCCGAAATGAGACGAACGGTTCAAAAAGATGTTCTAGCCGTTCACTCGAAATGGTCTCGCAATTGTTTGATACACGAAGTTCAAGAACATCGTCCAGCAGGACGACGGACGAGCGGACCCATCCATTCTCCCGTATTCCAGCAGCTTCGATCGCATTGTGAAGCAAATTGATTAGAATCTGGCGTAGTGCGCCAGCAGGAAAAGGCAATCGATCGGGTATGTCGACCATGAAGTCAAACTGCACTTGACTCTTGATGATCTCAGGATGAAGCAATGTGCGAACATCTTCAAGATCGCATTTCTCCAGCCATCGTTTCTGGGGGCGGGCTTCGACAAGGAGTGCTCCCACAGTATCGCAAATTTGCAGTAATCCTCGCTCCACCAGGCCGAGCGTGTGCGTAGTCCGATCATCAAGTCCTCCTCGTTGTTTTAAGGTGTCCAGTGCGGTCAACATCCCTGAGAGCGGATTATTGATTTCATGGGCGATGCTTGCTGTTAACCGCCCCACGGCGGCCAATCGTTCCGAGCTTATCACTTTTTTCTCAAGGGCCGCCTTTTCCATCAGTACTTCCACCATTGTGTTATAGGCTGCGAACATGCGGCCCAATTCGTCACGATAATCATAAACTTCTATTTCCAACTGCTCTGGTGGATGGTTTCTGATGTTTTCCATTCGTAAAGCGAGTGTCATTAGAGGATGGGCCATACGCTGTCCCCAATACCAGTTAATCGGTAGTAGAAACGCTAAGACCAGGAGTTCAAGTATTGCGCCTTGCACTGCCGCATCCAGAAATGTTGCATTCAGACCCGAACGAGAATGAGTGAGAATCAAGGTGCCGAGAAATAATCCGCCATCTTTGATGGGTACCAGAATATAGAGGAACTCTGAGCCGGCGGGTTCCAGAACAGATGTTTCCGTCAAATTGTCTGAAAAATCCGATTTTGAGGTTGCCTGGAATATTTCACTGTAATTACTGATATCGCTTAGCATTGGAAACGTTTGGGGGTCACTTGATACAAACACTTTTTGATCTGGGGAGATGACCACAATCGTGTCGGGATGAATATTATTCCTTGGTGCGGATACTGCGAAGGGGGCTCGAACGATTTCGAATGCTCGCCATACGTCGCCATGTAATAAAGTAGGCGCCAAAGTAGTTGACAGTGTGTGGCCAAGCCCTTCGGAGCTCGTGACAAGGGCCTCCTTCAAATCGTTGTAGGTTAGATACATCAGTACGCTGGAAACAGATAGGGTCGAGATGATAATCAAAATCGCACCCAATAGAGGGATCTTCGTCTGGAGGCTTAAGTCAAAGAGTCGCTGGATCATGGGGCTGAATACTCACCAAATTCTCGCATCATTTCAACGACACCTTGGTACAGATCCGGCTTTTGAATACTGAAACCATCCAGGTCTAAGTCAGCCAAAATTTCACGACCTTGTGGGTCATTCTTCATCTCCATCAACAGCTTTTGCATCTCTAGAAAGTCGCTTTCTTGAACGTTTAGACGGTGAGCTACCAAGGGAGGGAAGCCATATTCCGGAGATTGCCATACGATTCGGGTATTATTGCTAATCTGTGGTTCCACTTTTACTAAAGTATCCCAAACATAGCTTTCTACAGATCCGGCGTGCGCCAGTCCGCTTGCCACTGCTTCAATCACTTTGCGGTGAGACCAGGTAAAAAAGGTCTTGAGGAAGTAGCTTTCAGGATCTTCCCCCATTTTTTTTATTTCGAACCTTGGTGAAAGATATCCGGTATTCGAATAGGGATCAGCGAAGGCAAAAATCTTCCCCCGCAGATCTTCATATCCACGGGTTGTCTTATCCTTACTTGAGACAATCAAATAAGAACGATAGGCGGGTTTGCCATGATAGAGAGGAACAACCACCAAGCGTACAAGGTCTCTTAAGTGTAGGTAGGGGTAGTCGCTAACCCATGCGAAATCGAGTTGATTTAGACGCATCAAGTCCATGGTTTCCTGGTAGCTGTCGCGTTGGATGAACTCTACTTTTCTTCCCAGCCGCTTTGTTAGGTAAAGTTGCCACTTTGCAAGAAGCTGATGCTGGTCATGAAGAAAGGTGGGTGTCACACCAAATCGAACATGCTCATGATCTGCCAATGAAACTCCAGATAGCACAAACAAAGTGAGAAACAAGACGATGACTTGGAGGAATCTTCGGTTGTTTCGATTTTGTAACATGTTCATCTGCTTTTCTCCTTGATGTCTTGCTTTTGTAACAGTAATTAGCAACTTTTTCAAAGATGTCTATAAAATGTAACATAACAACGCCGATCTGGAAAACAACAAGTGGAATCTCTTGCATTTTTCGTAGCTTTTTAATGAGTTACGAATGTTACAGCCTAATGGAATGCAAAATGCATGCTAGCGTTTAACGGCTTATTCGTTGCTTGGATGGTGCCTTAGCCAGAACGTGTTTTGGCATACAATGAATAGCATAAAAAGCGTTGTACTACTAATGTATTTCGCTTAAAAAATGATGCTAGGAATTGATCTGGATTTCATCCAAGACTTAGAAGAAGCCCCAAATGTTGAGTATAAAACATGTAAACTATGGGGGCATTTATGTCGAACCAATATTTATCCTACCTGCAACATGCAGAATCCGTGAAAGGGAAGCTGACGGCATATGCTGAATTATTAAAGCGTATTGCTGGATTAAAGATTTTCTTCGCACTGGTTCTGTCGACTGTCGTCGCCATTTCTGGTTGTGACATATTTGATGGAGACGATGATGATGATGACGTTCCTGCTACAACGCTCAGTGGCACAGTCGTGTCAGGTAGCACTGACCTGGATGATTATGTCACGCTGAAGCTGACGCCGACGGGTGGAGGAACAGCTGTTACGCCGACCGTAGGAGCGGACGGCACCTTTAGTGATAACACTATTACTGTTGGAACATATAGTGTCGCTGCAACTCGCCCTGGCTATGAAGATTTTGGTCAAAGTAGTTATGAGGTTGTCGCTGCAACAGCGAATACGCTGTCCGTTGATATGACGGCATTAGATGCGAACACCTACATAGGTTCTGCGGATTGCGGTGTTTGTCATGAAACTAACTACGCGAGCTTTGTGCAAACTGGCCATCCGTTCAAAATCAACAAAGTCGTGAATGACACAGCGCCCACGTACCCCTTTACAAACCTGACAACTGCATTCGCAGGAGCTGACGTGTTGACAGGGCTAGCCGATGATGGTGTTACCGAAGACAATGTGCTCGGTATCCCTGCAGACTGGTCCGAAGTCTCCTATGTAATTGGCGGTTACAATTGGAAAGCACGGTTTATTGATGCCAATGGTTATATCGTGACGGGTACTGAAGTTCAGTTCAACTTTGCCAATGACGATTATGTCGCTTATCACGACAGCGAGCAGAAGGTCTTTAACTGTGGTAACTGTCATACAACGGGTTGGCGACATTATGATGATACGCTTAATGCTGCGCGCCAGGATAACCTGGATGGAATGGACGGTACGTTCTTTGCCGGTGGCGTACAGTGTGAATCGTGTCATGGCGCCGGATCTACCCACGCACAGGATGAAGCTACAACATCCATTACGCGTGAGGCTGATCAAAGGACTACTGCTGAGTTGACGGCTGACAACGCCGCCTACGGTCAAGCTGTTTCCTGTGGTGAGTGTCATACCCGTGATGGTGAGCATGATTATCCGAGCTATGTGAGTGCTTATGAGACGGCTACAAGCCAAACTGATGTCTTGGGTGGTCGAATTTCGGCAAAAGGTGGTTTGATAAAACACCATGAGCAATATGACGAATTGGTGGGTATTGATCCTGACACCCTATTGGACACCCGAAATGATGCCTTTGAGGCCGCGCATCTTGATTGCATGAACTGTCATGATCCCCATGGCTCTTCAGTTAATCAGGATAATGCTAGCTATACAGGTGTAGACGGTGTTAACAAAGCGAATTCAGACTGTATGGTATGCCATCCTACCAATGATCCTACTCTGAGAACTGGCGCCATGACGGACATGAATTGCACGGATTGTCATATGCCTGATTTGGTGAAAAATGCTACTTCTTCTGCTAATCGAGGTTCATCCAGTACAGTGGTAACCGGAGATATCGCCAGCCACATCTTCACGATTGATTTGGACGCGACGTCTCAGTTTACCGATAGTGGTAGTTATGCATACCCTGCAATTACATCCGAATTCGCGTGTGACACATGTCACCAAGGTTATACGACGGGAAGCGCGCATGCATTTGCGGATGGAGAACTCACGGATTATGAATTCCACAACAACTAATCCGTATTAATTGACACACATTATGGCTCCCGCTGATCCGGGAGCCTTTTATCAACACAAACCATTCACGAAAGATCGCTAAAAATTAATCACAAATCACTCTACGACGTGAAGGGTAATAATCTTATGAAAACTTTAAAAATGCGCAATTTCAAGAATGTCACTTTGTCACTAGCTGGGTCGTTACTTATCACGCTACCACTCTTTTCAGCATCCAACGTTATTGCTGCGGACATTGATTGGGGGAAGGTTGAATCCAAGTCCGTTACGACTGTTTATGCTGGTGTCTCCTCGTGGGAATTTATGAAAAATAAAGATCATGGTACAGGACAGGCGGTGATGAAAAAAGGCAAAAAATCCTGTGCGGAATGCCATGTTAACAAAGAGGGTAAATTTGATATCAATGCCGATAAGATTATTACCGGTGAATTGAAGAAACTAAAATCAAAAAAACCTTTTGAGCAAAATCCGATTCAGGGAGTGAGTGGATTTAAAGATGTTGGCGTTCAGGTTGCTTATGACGTGGAAAATATCCATATGAGGTTTATCTGGTCTGATACAGGCACCGGTGGTGAACAACCTGCTAAATTGTCGGTCCAGTTCAGCAATAAATTGAAGCCCTTCAGGCTCTACGGTTGTTACATCGCTTGTCACGATGATCAAATAGGTATGCCAAAAGGGATAGGGAAAGACAAAAAACTTTACGGGCACTACACCCACAGAAAAGGTGAAGTAAAGCCGCAGGAAAAATTAGACAAGTACTTGTCGAAAGGACAGTTCATCGACTTGTGGTTAGCATCACTTGAGGGGGATAAAGTAACCTTGACTGATCAGTATGTACTACAGGATCGTATTGATGACCAAAACGACTTGTCAGCGACAGCGACCTTTAAGGATGGAGAATACACAGTCGTTATTAGCCGTAAGTTGAATTCTGGCGATCCAAAAGATATAGCATTCAGTGATGGTGCAGCATTTGAAATTGGTATTGCAGTACACCACCGGGGAAGAGAGGGTTTACAGCATTACAGTTCATTTCCCGTCAGCGTCGGACTTTCTGCTGAGGCGGATATCAGTGCAATGAAATTATGAAATTATATTTTAAACGCAGATACTTTGGTTGAGGGAATGCGCTATGAATAGAAGGTTATGTAGGTTGCGACTGCTTGCAGTGGCCGTAACTCTCCTTCTCTATGCAGGGGTGACGCAGGCAAAGGAGGTTGATTGGGTGGTATTGAATCCTGATCTCAAGGGTGCAACATCCGTAAAGGAAATTACTGAGTGCCTTGACTGCCATGAAGAGTATATGAAGCCTTATTCAAAGACAAAGCATGGTAGGGCGCTTCCTGGTGATTGCGAATCCTGTCACGGGCCGATGAGCAAACACATGGATGCGCCGCGAGAAAAACCTGTTCTAGCCATTTCTTACAAGCCAACGGGTGGATTGAACAGTGATCAGAAAAATTCTATCTGCATGCAGTGCCATGAAGGTGGTGAACAGATGTATTGGCAGGGTGGTGCTCACGAAGCCAATGAAGTGAGTTGTAATTCCTGTCATTACCTGATGGAAAGAAAGAGTGACCGATCGCTGAGCATTGAAGAGAATGCGGCAACAGTGTGTATGGATTGCCACATTGAGAAAAGGGGGCAGACCTTGAAGTCCTCTCATATGCCAGTCCGGGAAGGAAAAATGGGATGTTCCAGTTGTCATAACCCTCACGGTTCCTATGCGCCGCAATTGCTTAAAGCCGCCACCGTTAACGAAACCTGTTACGAATGTCATGCCGAGAAACGCGGTCCCTTTGTTTGGGAGCATGCACCTGTCAGAGAAGATTGCTCAAGCTGCCATAACTCTCACGGTTCGAACAACCCAGGGATGTTGAATACCAAGGGTGCGTTTCTTTGCATGAACTGCCATCAATATGGCGGGCATTCTAATGTGCCCGGCTACAATCGGGCGAGTGCTACCGTCGGGCAGGGTTGCGTTAACTGCCACAACCGTGTTCATGGTTCCAATCACCCGTCCGGCGCGAAATTCACGAGGTAGCAGCTAATGGAAATGAATATGAGGGCATTGATAGCGTTTTTTGCAGCAATGCTGCTGATTGTTACGCCTGTTTTATCCATCGCCGAAGATCTGGATGACGAAGATGATATGGAATTGGATGACGACCTGGATGAAGACAGTGATGAAGAAGAAGAGGAGACCGGTCGTTTTCGTATTGTTGGTGATCTAAACGTAGGTTTCAGGTTTGTTGAACAGAATTCGGACTCAAGTAAATTCAACCTATACAAGGATGACGAAATCGGACCTTACCTGAGTCGTTTTATTTTTGATTTGGAAGATACTGAAACGGGACAGGTTTTCGACCTAAGCGTTAAGAGTTTGGGCAGGGATGATCAGGATATATATATGGAGTATGGCAATCCAGAACACTATGCCATCGACCTTCGTTTAAACGATACTCCTTACCGCATAAGTGATAACGCAAAAACGCCTTATGCCTATCTTGGAGGAGGTGTTTATCGAGTTCCTGATGATATTGTTAATGCGATTCAGATCAGTGATGTGGCAAGCGCAGCTTCCTGGACTGCGACTGATGCAGGTGCCGGAGGTGCGGGTGAAGATGCCAGGATTAGCAGTGTATTAGACGCAAATGTGCGTGACATAGCTCTTGGTACGGAGCGAAGAGATGTCTCCTTGGGATTGAAATACAATTTATCCAAAAGAATAAAAGCGCGTTTGGAATTCGCTGTCGATACAAAAAAAGGCAAGCTCATTACGGGTGCGCCGATTGGTGACAGACCATCAAGATCTATGACTGTGCAACTAGCGGAGCCTATTGATTATCGCAATGAAGGTATCAAATTTGTTGTGGAACACAGGGCTGAACAATATCAACTGGAAGCAACGTACGAGTATTCCCAGTTTGAAAACAAAGTCGACGTCTTGAGCTGGAATAGCCTGTTTCATGCGGCAGCTTATGTTGGTCCTGACGGTGATCCTGCTACTGCTGATGGCGGCTCTGATTATGATGATATCAGGATTGGTACTACAACAGGTTATGCCACAACCGGCAGAACAGCGCTGGCCCCTGACAATAGCTATGAGAATATTATGCTCAATGTTGGAGTCAACTTGCCCATGATGAGCAGATTTAATGCCACCGTTTCAATGGGCACGATGGTGCAGGATGAAGACCTTCTATCTTATGCCACCAGTAGTTTTGGAGGTGCTTTGGCTAGTCTCCCAAGAGCTGAGGCTGATGCGAGGGTTGATACAAAGATGATCAATCTTTTTTATACGATCAGGCCAATTAGAAAATTGAACACGAGACTTTTCTATCGCTATTACGATCTGGATAACAAAACGCGTGAGAGTGAGTTCTACTATTACACCCAAGACAGTAACAGTGAATACACGCCTTCTATTACAACTCGAAACTATCGTAACGAGCGGGTGAATCTTTCCTATGGTTACCGGCATTATGCCTATGGACTGGACCTAAGTTATTACTTGGGTAAGCAGGGGACTGTGGGACTTGTAGCAGAAAAGGATATCAAAAATAGAGACTACAGGGCGGTGGATGAGACTGATGAAGATATCTGGACCCTATCATATCGCGTGAGACCTATGAACAACGTTTCGATAAAAGCCAAGTATAAGTGGGCAGAAAGGAGTGGCGGTAAGTATGACGGTGAAGTGACTGATCTCAGTTACCATTTCGATACCACGGTATATGCCGATGAGAGTTCGAGTCCGTTATCGGGTTTTGGCAACAACCCAGGTCTCAGACAGTACGATATTGCCGATAGAGATAGAGATCAGTTTGATTTGACGATTGGCATAGTGCCCATCGACGCAGTAATCATCAATCTTGCTTATCACCTGTTGCGTAATGACTACAGTAGCAAAATTGCATCACAGATTACTTCCTGGGATTCTACTCGCGGCGTCTTTGATACAGTCTCCATAGATCCTACCCAGCTTGGTTTGCTGGAGGATGAAAGCAGCCGTTTTGTTTTGGACCTGAATTATCAAATAAACGACGAGATGCTCGCTTATGGATTTCTCTCTCAAGAGGTAATCGATACGGACCAGCGCGGTAGGTATATGAATGAAAATCACAAAATCAACAATATTCGTACAGCCAGAGACTGGCGGGATGAGAGCGGAAAATATGTATGGAACGCGGATTTAAGTGATAAAACCAATACGATCGGTATTGGTTTTGATTATGCGGTAGAAGAATCGTTTGATATTCAGACCTATTTTACACATTCCGAAGGGGTTGTGGATATAGATTACAGAGCGGGATCGGAAATTGCTGAGGATGATACAAGCAGCTTGCTGGACCATGCCGAGTGGTATTCCCCTAGCGATACCAAATTTAGAACTAACACGTTTAATGTGGTGTTTACCAAGCATCTTGCAGAGAACATGAAGTTAAGTTTCTCATACACGTATGAAGAGTATGACGCGCAAGATTGGCAGCAGGTTGGCAGTGCAGCACACCAGCAGGTATACGGTAGCCAATATGTTGCTAACTATGATTCGGAAACCGCAGGTACCGGTAATGATCGGGTTGGTTCAAGGTTGGTTACGCTGTCCGATGATCTTGCGCCTGATTATGATGTGCACATGATCGCCATGAGCTTTGGGTACAAATTTTAAATATATCCCATCTCATGTAAAGCACGAAGGAGTTTGTAATGCAGATTGCCCGTTTGTTTTCACGTCGTGTCGCAGTTATCGCTGGTGGCATTATCGCCGTGATGTTTGTGGGCTGGCTTTTCGCCTACGAACCGGTTACCCGTAATGTGCTCGCAACCGATGACATCTGTATCTACTGCCATTTGAAAAAGGAATATGATCCGGCAGCGAGACTCTCTTTCACAAAGTCCCATCCTCTGGAGCTCGAAGAGGGCGAAGTACAAACGACCTGTGTGGACTGTCATCTTCCAGAAGGTTTTTGGTATGCAACCTTTGCTTATACCCACTATGTCAGTGCAACCGATCTGTTTGGACACTTTCGTGATCGTGAAGGCGAGCGTTCAGGAGAATGGATTCCACTCAGTGCGGCCAGAGCCTATCGTGTGCGCGATCGATATTTGGAGTATGACAGCAATCCTTGTCGGGTCTGTCATATTGAAGAGGAAATCGAACCCACACGTGATCGAGGCAAAAAAGCGCACGAAGATGCCTTGGAAACCAAAGAAACCTGTATGGCATGCCACACCAATCTTGTGCATCGTTATGTTGATCTACGAGAGATCGATGAAGAAGAATCTGATGATGAAGATTCAGATGACTTGGATGATGACGATTTGGATGACGATGACGACGATTTGGATCTGTGAAATGATTGGATTGCCTGGGAGACCGTTATGAAAGAACAGGATAAGACGCCGGACGATCGCAGAGGTTTTGTGATGGCATTAGGCGGTGCGATTGCGACTGCTTTTGCGGCCATAGGCAGTATAATATTGCCTGGATCAGCGGCTGCTAGCTTGTTGGATGACGAGGATGAAAACGATTCTGAAAAAGTAGGCGTCAAAGTCCAATACGGTATGGTTATTGATGTTCGTCGTTGTATTGGTTGCCATGCTTGTACTGTGGCTTGTAAAAGCGAATTTGACGTACCGCCTGGAGTAAACCGCTCATGGGTTGAGTACACGGAAAAGGGTCAATATCCCAACGTTGGTCGCAGTTTTTTACCTCGTTTATGTAATCATTGTTCAGAGCCGCTGTGTGTTGATGTGTGTCCTACCAATGCAACGTATCGACGCGAGCAAGACGGCATTATTGCAGTAGACCATGGTGTGTGCATTGCCTGTAAATATTGTATGCATGCCTGTCCCTATGATGCACGATTTCTTGATCCGGTTAATGAATGGGTTGATAAGTGTGATTTTTGTATTCATCGGGTTTCAAAGGGACTGGCACCGTCCTGTGTCAATACCTGTGTTGGAGGCGCCAGGATTTTTGGTAACCTTGCAGACCCTGACAGCGCCGTATCAATGCTCATCGCCAGTAACCGTGTATCCGTTTTGAGAAGTGAGATGGGCACCTTTCCCAATGTCTATTATATCGATGCTGACTTTACCGACGAGGTTGATCGAAGGCGACCTGAAGTGCGTGAGGTGCGTGTTATTACTCACCGTCGCCATAAGGAGAGGACATAGTTATGCATCTTGGAACCCCTTGGGGATTGGAAGTTATACTTTATTTGTTTTTGGCCGGTATGGGTGCGGGTACCATCACCGCTAGTGCCTCGATGTTGCTTCGTGGTGGAGGCGGGGATGGTCAATATTTCTCGATTGCACGTTACGGTGCGTTGGTAGGCCCGTTCCCCGTAGTGATTGGCACAGTCTTGCTTATTTTTGAACTTGGGCGGCCCTTTAGAGCGTTAAACCTCTACAAAGTTATTAACCTGTCCCCGATGAGTCTCGGCTCATGGTTTTTAGCATTTTTTATTATCATCAGCATAATCTATGCACTGCTATTTTTGCCGTGGCCACAATGGAAGGGTAAAAGACTGTCCGCTTGGCGAAGGAGATTGGCGTGGGTCTGTGTGCCTTCAGGGCTTAGCGTTGCGATATATACCGGTGTGTTGCTAGGTGCAATGCCCTCAAGACCTTTCTGGAATTCTCCCATTATCGCCATGTTGTTTATGATATCTGCGATATCCACTGGTATGGCGTTGATTATTTTTACGCGCGCACTTTTTTACAAAGTCCACCTTGATGTACCTACCGAGGAAAGGAGTTGGCATGGTAGTGGTTATGTGCTGGCGGCGACAGACGTGCTGCTGATTGGGTTTGAGCTGTTAGTCCTTTTCCTGCTGTTGATGTTCGCCCATTTAACCGTTGGGAGTGTTAAGTATGCGGTGGAGATTATCTTGCCAGGTGGTGAGTTGGCGGTGTTCTTCTGGGTCGGTGTTGTACTGCTCGGACTTGTGATACCAGGAATTATCGAAATGTTTTTTGTTGCACCCAAACTGCTTTATGGGGGGCATTATACTGCACCGAGATCGATCGATATCGTTGTGCCACTGGCAGTGATGGTGGGCGGTTATCTGTTGCGTTATGTTATCGTGATGGCGGGTCAGTTAACTGGGCCGGTAGGGCTTTAGAGATGGTCAAAGATATGAAAGATGGCTGCTACCGCTTAGCAATACAGAGGAATTTGTTATGATCAATCGTCGAAATGTCCTCAAGCTAGGGGCCACTACTGCCATAGGTGTGCCGTTATTAAAAACAAAAAAAGCGCGAGCCCATCAAGTTGAGTATGAGGCTGGCAGAGATTACGCCTATCTCAGTGGTACTGAACGTGATCCCGTAGCAACTACCTGTGCGTTGTGTCCCAGTCGCTGTGCAGCAATTGCCTATAAGGAAAACGACTACGTGGTTAAGATTGAGGGAAATCCTGCTTCGAAGCGAACCATGGGAAAATTGTGCGCCAAGGGGCAGGCCGGCGTTAATCAGATTTACGATCCCGATAGGATTCTTACACCCCTTAAGCGAAAGGGCAAACGAGGTGAAGGAAAGTGGGAGAAAATATCATGGGATACTGCTCTTGAAGAAATAACTGACCGACTGAAAAAAATGAGAGATCAGGGTGAACCTGAAAAGTTCATGTTTCATCATGGGTGGATCTCCGCAAGTGCCGACAGATTAATTAACAAGGTTTTTTTACCTGCCTACGGTACCGGTACTGTTGCTAGCAATTCCTGTCTGGGGCAGAGTGCCCGTCTAACGGCACATGAGTTAACCTGGGGAGGCTATGAAGATAGCTGGGACTTTGAGAATACGCGGTATGTGCTCAATTTTGGTAGCAACGTTATGGAGGCGCATACCAATCACGTTGCGCTGTCACGCAGGCTTTCAATTGCCCAGGTTGATCGCAACGTAAAAATGGTCACTTTTGATGTCAGGTTATCTAATACGGGGTCTAAATCAGATGTTTGGATTCAGATACAGCCCGGCACAGATTGCGCAGTAGTTCTCGCCATGTGCCATGTCATTATGAGTGAAGAGCTTTATCGCGGTGCGGGTGAAGAGTTTCTAGCTTTTTGCCAGGTGACTCCGGATCCGAATGCGTCGACGGCGGAAAAAGTGCGCGCATTGAAAGATCATCTGGCATCTTTTACGCCCGAATGGGCAGAAGGCATCAGTGGTGTGCCTGCCAAACAGATTCGGGAAATTACTGTTGAATTCGCTAACACAAGACCCGCCTGTGTGATCAGTTCCAGGGGGGTGAGCGCACAGCACAATGGTGTTCAGGCGGAACGCGCGATTCAGATGCTGGCGGCAATCACTGGTAACATCGATAATCCAGGAGGGCGGTGTTTGGGCGTGTTGCCCGAATGGCATTATCCTACAGGCCCTGAGGAAAAACCTGCTGTCCGTAAGCTTGATATACTCAATGGCTTTGAGGGGGAGTCTGTACTAGCAGCGCATGATATTGGTCATCAAGTGTTTAACATGATTAAGGAGGGAAGCGCCGGTCGGCCAGAGGTTTACATGTGGTATAACTATAATCCCGTATTTTCCAATGGAAACTCTCAACGCAATATCGATATACTAAAAGATGAGTCATTGATTCCTTTCACGGTTGCAGTAACGCCGTTTTATGATGAGTCCGCCGCCTTGGCTGATCTTATCCTGCCCGATGCCATGTATCTTGAGTGTTTTGATTTTGAGGATGGCATTTCTCCTGACCAAATTGCTGAATATGCCATTCGACAACCGGTGGTTCCACCCAGTGGAGAAGCTAGGGATTTTAAGGACGTTTGTTGTGAGCTGGCGGAACGCATGGAATTCCCATTGGGGTTTGATTCGGCAGAAGCATTTGTCGAGCAGACCTGCAATTTAACACCGGTTACCAAGAAGGTTGGTGGTTTTAATGCCATGACAACATTGGGGGTGCGCTCTGATCAAGAGGCGAAACCGACATTTTATTCCTACAAAAAGCTTATCAATGAAGAGCAGCTAAACAAGGAAGGGATTATTTTTGATGAAGCATCGGGTGTTTTTTGGAACTGGCAACAGGCCGGTGTTCAGAGTGAGCAAGATGCGATAAAGCAGGGTTATCGACATTCGCCTGACGCGCATAAAGGTTATGTGGCGCAGAAAATCGGTGACAAAGTGTACTCGGGATTTAAACCTGCGCGGACAAATAAATCGGGTTATTTTGAAATATACTCTTCCACCCTAATAGAAAAAGGTTTGCCGGCCTTGCCAGTTTATACATCTATTCCCGAGCATAAAGAGTTAAAAGACAATGAGCTTATACTGACGACATTTAGAGTGAATGTGCAGACTTTATCGAGAACACAAAACTGCAAATGGCTGGACGAAATTGATGTTGAGAATGATCATGGCTGGATTAATCCAAAAACGGCGAAAGCACTGGATCTTTCGGATGGGGATTGGGTCAAGCTTAAGACGGACCTTGGAGAAATCAAAACGCATATTATCGTCACACACAATGTCGTGCCTGGAGTTATTGCTATTTCCAGTCACGGAGGCCGCTGGGAATACGGACGTTATGCCTCAGGTAAAAAAGCGCCTTATGGAATTGAACTGCAAGCCCCTTACGATAGCCTTATGTGGTGGGAAAATGAGAAAGCGCATCCTAACTGGGTGATAGACAATGTTTCTGAACCGATCAGCGGACAGCAGCGCTGGATGGATACAGTGGTGACAGTAAGTAAGGCGTAGTTATTTGTTTGCATCAAGTATCAGCTAACAGAAATGGGTGAAATGGCTGCAAATCAGCCGCTCAATTTGCTTTTTAACGTGTCTCTATATGAATGCGAATAGATTGGAATAGGCAAAATTAGCAAAGAGCTATTGAGAAAACTGAATTTGACGGAGTGCTGTAATGTTAGAACGTAATTGTCATATCGTAAACGAGTGGAAAGCAGGAATTATAATGCTCTTCATATTCACGTTGATGGCTTGCTCAGATGATGGAAGTGACAGCCGAGTAGAAACGTCAGCTAGCAATAATGTTACAGTTGCAGCCGAACTAGATGGCCCTCTTGTTATTTCTCAGACGCAAACATCACTTGTCGCTACTATCAATTCGGTTGCCATTAACAGCGGCCCACCGGTGGTGAATTTTTCAGTTGTTGACCAAGACGGTGCCGCCTACATTGATTTAGACGGTTTTCATTTTACGCTCGCTAAATTAGATTCTGGAGTCCTTGGCAATAACAGTAGTTGGCAGAGTTATATCAATCGTACAGAAGAAGCCGACGGTTCTGTGGGCACTGGCAGTGAAAGTACAATTCAAGCGCATTATGAGAACGACGGCGAATTGGTCAATAATAATGACGGTTCATACATCTATACTTTTGAAAATGACATCACTCAGATGACCTCGCCCATTGCCGTAAGCTATGAACCCACATTAACACACCGGGTTGGTCTTCAGGTCAGTGGGAGTGGTCAACCTGTCTCAAACGCTACCTATACTTGGCGACCATCGGATGGTGCAACCACCGGTATCTTCACTCGGGATATCGTGATGACCGAAAGCTGTAACGAATGCCACGGCAAATTGGCCATACACAATGGTGGAAGAGTAGAAGTTAAATATTGCGTGACCTGCCATAACCCTGGAACGATTGACGCCAATAGCACCAATACTTTGGACTTCACGCAAATGATTCACAGAATTCACAATGGTGCACAATTACCCAGTGTTGTAGCTGGTGGTGAATATGTTATCTACGGTCTTAATGATAGCCCCCATGATTATTCGGATGTAACACTGCCACAGGATGTTCGCAATTGCAGCAAATGCCACGATGCGCTGGATTTTGAAACGCCAGATGCGCGCAACTGGCAAACACACCCGACCATTGAAGCCTGCGGTTCGTGTCATGACGACGTTGATTTCGCTGCTGGCGAGCTGGGGGGACACGCTGGCGGTGTAGTAACTGACAATACTCAATGTCTTGAATGTCATAACGATAGAGATGAATGCACCAGCTGTCATACTATTGAAAAGCTGGCTGATAGTGTGGCTGAATCTCATGGAATCACCGCGAGCACGCTCGAAGATTTGTTAATTGAAGACACTGAGGTAGGCTCAGAACTCGACATCGTCACTGACAAGAAATGCAATAACTGCCATGGCCAACTCACCATCCATGATTCTAGCAGCGAAGGTACAATTGAACTTTGTGTTATATGCCACAGTGCCAATAAAACCGATTTAAGTCGCCGCCCGTCAGACAGATCAACAACCAGTGACGGCAACGTAGAAGAATCTATTGATTTTAAAACGATGATCCATGCGCTTCATGCCGGTTCCAAAGATGTAGAAGGCATTCGAGAAAAAGGTTTGGTAGTGTACGATTCTGATGGAATGGAGCGTGACTTCAGCGCAGTGAATTTTATTGGTGAATTGGAAAATTGTGAAACCTGCCATGTCAATGACAGTTACGCCCTCCCACTCGCTGATGGAGTGCTTGGCACAACGATAGACAGCGGAGCAGATAGTACAGATCCTGCCGACGACACAAAGATCACACCCACGGCTGCCGTTTGTTCATCTTGCCATGACAGCTCTTTTGCGCAAGATCATATGACTCTAAACGGCGCGTCATTTAGTACAAGCCAATCGCTGATCGATAATGGTACGGAAGTAGAACTCTGTGCCTCCTGTCATGGTGACGGTAAAAGCAATGATATAAGAACGGAGCATGGCA
>PIVM01000720.1 GCA_003353945.1 Gammaproteobacteria bacterium | reverse complement strand
GGTAAGGAGCAGATGTTTTGTTCCACTCCACTAACTGCCTCTGTTGCTCCGCCTGAGTGAGGATGGGAAGGTCCCACACTATTTTGTGTGGATTTTCCACTGCCATCTCCAGCAGGTTCTTGAAACAATCAAAGATCATGACTACTGTGCTTTGATCAAAGAGCCTCGAGTTAAAAGTCATCATGCCTTTCATACCATCTTTCCGCAGCAGCTCAGAGTCAGCAACACGGAGTAGTGTCAATGCGAGATCCAGATTTTCTAAAGGCGCCTGGCCTGCTTTTGCTACTGAGACATTGTCACCCTTGCTCAGCTCTTCGGCTTGAAACGTAGACTCAAGCTCTGAACCACTCAAAAATTCAACATCAGAAGAACTCATTTGCTTGAGGCCATCACTGAAAAGGTCTTCAAAATCCGTCAGGTTCAGCATAGCCTGTGGGAAGTTAATAGGGTGGTAGGACGACAATCAGCAAAGCCATTAACATGAAGTGAAAAAATAATGTGCTTACTTGGTACACAGGATTGCAGTTGGCAATGCGTGGCACTTGAAGGCGTTGTACAATACGGCTGAAAGGAGCATTAGCATGTTTTAATGCATCAGTCACAACAAGTTGTTGCCGTTTTAGCAGAGTGGAGAAACTAGGGTGCCCCTTGAAGTCCCCTCGTATCGCTAGCGTTTCAATAATGCATCCCACCATTTCATGCAGCAGGACATCGTCTCGGCCAGCATTTGGTGTCCCCACCACCAAATCCTCTACGTTGCCTGCAAGGCGGCTCAGCGCTAGCTGAAAGGCTGCCATGAGCCCCACAAATAAGGTTGAACGGTGATGAGTACAGAGGTTGTCAAGCGCGGCCATCAGCTTTCCAGGCAGGTAAACGGGCAAATAAGAACCCTCACGGCCACTGGATGTTTCAGAACGTGGCCGGTCAAAGGGGAGACTCAGTGGTGTTGGTGTGTTAGCCAGCTGTTTCGTCCAATAATCCAGCTGTTGCTCTAATTGTCCCCC
>PIVM01000255.1 GCA_003353945.1 Gammaproteobacteria bacterium | reverse complement strand
GGTAACGTCCGCGAAGGTCAGCTTAGCTGTTCCAGAAAGCATAGTTTTCATTTTTCGCATTTGGCCGCTTCGTAACATCAGCAGGCACATGGAAAAAAATCAAAATCCTGGCAATAAGCAAACCATCAGATTCCGCTATTCTCTAAATAGATGCCGTACATGGGTTCTGGACACTAAAAAAAATAAAAATCATTCTACTGGTGAGTCAACTCCTCTCGAAAAAGCGATGCAGCATAATAATTAACCGCTTCAATCAACGGTACCCGAAAATCGCCTAGGCAGGCCCCGTGGATTGGGTCAGTAATTGCCTTGAAATAGATTAATTACTTGGCGGAGGTAGAGTGGAGCAGAGGTTCAAATTTACAAACTCAACGGCAAATTCCCATATATTGTCAGGTAAGTTACGAAGCTTTGTTGCACTTCGATTTCAGGAGTTATTGTCGATCACGACTGGTCAAGATTGGTGAAAATTGGCTCATTTGAGGTGTGAACAGCTTTGCATATAAGGGATAGTTAGTTGACACCAATATTTAAGTGAGTATGCTTGATCGAAAATAAAATAATTATAAATGAATTTTACAAAAGTCATACCGTATCGTTTCCAATGCAGTTTAAAGCATGATATGCCTATCGCTTACGGCACTTTAGTTTTGGAACAGTAGGTCAGGCACTAGTGAATGCTTAGTATTGTTTTTTTGTCACATCAGGTATGTAGTCTTCATTGCTAACAAGTAAGTCGATTCAGGGTTAAAACCCAAAAATAAACGGCAGAATGAGAGAAGTGTAAATCATGAAACAGCTTCAATCCTATGATACAACATTAGTTCTATTTCTCTCTTTACTATTTGTCACTATAGGGTGTTCTCCCCCAACGGAACTTCCCGAAATAGTCGTTGATCCCAGCCTTGATCAGTTTGAGTTTGAGGAGGTCGATAATGAGCTAGCTCATTTTGTCCTGGAAAACTGGTTATCAATCGATGGTGCTTCCATTGTAATTGTTGAAAAAGACAGTGGCGTCATCCATAAAGCTGCTATTGGCTCTCATCAGCTCGATAGCGTTTTGATGCTGGCATCTGTAAGCAAAGTGCCCTCAGTCAGTATCTTGATGTCACTGGCTAGCGATGCAAGCATTGATATTAATCTTCCCATTAGCAGCTATCTTCCCGCTTCCTGGGAAGCGGCCTATCCTGGAATTACTACATCTCAATTGCTGTCAAGTACATCAGGTATCCCTGGATTGGGAATACTTGAAAGAGATCTAGTTGCCTATGCCCATGCAGGGCACATGTGCCAGTTTGAATATGGCTATTTCGGTTTGCCGACTCCGCTGCAATCGTGTGCAAAATCTATTTATGAGAATGTGGTCGAGACGCCTGTTCGACCTCCGGGAGAGATATTCGATTACGGTGGTAGTCAATGGCAGCTCGCCGGTGGCGTTGCTGAAGTTGTCAGTGGACAATCCTGGGGACAGCTAGTTGAACAAAGATTAGCAATTCCATGCGGGCTGGAGGTCTTTCGCTATGGAAATATTGTCGCCAGGCCAAACAGGTGGAATGGCAACCCGGATGATCTTCTCGGTTCAGAAAATCCAAGCATTGAGGGTGGCGCGATTTCAAATGTCGATGATTACGCCAAAATGCTAATGATGCACCTAAATGATGGCTGGTGCGAAAATACTGATGGTGAGCTGACGCAGGTGCTGACTCCTGAATTGGTTGAAGAGATGCGCGTTGATCGCGGCACAGATGCTGGATCGAGAGCCATCTCTGGTTGGGGCTACGGGATGGGTTGGTGGGTTATTCCTCCTCTTCCACCGATCATTGAGCCCAATATTTATGTAGATCCTGGGGCGTTTGGTTCGGTGGCCTGGCTGGACTCCCAGAGACAGTACGCGGTGTTTGTCGCACTTGAGAAATACAATCATTTAATAGGCGATCCTGTGTTAGCAAACACGGTATTTAACAGAATGATTAGAATTGTAGAAAGTACCATTGATAAAAGGCCGTAGCTCAAATTTGGCCATGTGCGACGTTAGAATTCGGAAACTAGCTGCATTGGTTGTCGTTTCGGTCGCTCTGAAGAGGGCCTGTCTTAGCTAACCTCAGAGATATAGGCGATAAAGGGGGCGGTGACAAATGAGAATCATTCCCCTTACAACCCATAAAAAGATAAGATAAAAAGCTCAACCATAGCGCTGGGCGTTTTGTTTTTGACAGCTATGATGAACGTCACCCATTAGAAAGTTCCGGTCAAGCAGATAAAGAAAATTCCCTTGATCATTTTTCACCAAGTAACGCAAGCCAATCAGCTCCATCCCTTTGTTAACTGTTATGCGCCCAAAAATCTCATAGTCTGGCGTCAACTAATATGCACCAGTCACCCATCTGAATTAAGGCGTTTACCAGTAGCGACAGGTCGATATCGGTAGCCCTTGGCTATTTGCCTCAGAAATTATTTAGTGCCGTACTCTGTCCAAGTCCTCCAGTAAGGTGGTGTGAACAAACCTTACTGCCGTGACAGCTCTGTGGTTTATGCTTTGCGGCATATCCAGACGCTAATGGTTCAAAGCACAGGCATATCAGCGTTTAACAAACAGATAATTAAGAAGGTTAAATGGGTCGTTTAATCAGCTTTTGTGGTTTTACCAACGCTCAGTGCGAACTCCCCCATTTAACCTAAATCATAGATGCTATGCCATCATTTCGAGCCCCCAAAGGCTTTGTTAACATCAAATTCAACTTGATCGCGAAGTACGTAAAAGCTGGCTCTAGCCAGCTTATGAGCAACCGTTTTTCTTGCTACCACTATATTGGTTTTTGCCAGCTTGCGCTGATAGTATCGCTTAACTGTATCATTAAAACAGATGGCAAAATGAGCTGCTTCAATAAAAGCCCAGGCCAGATACTTATTACCGTTTTTTGAATTAGTTTTACTTTTCCTCTTACCATTGCTGTATCTAGCACCATTTACACAACGACAGTAAGACGCATACTGGCCTACTTTTTCAAAACGAGATATGTCGCCAGTTTCCAGCATAATAGTGAGTGCCAAAATCAATCCGATACCATCAATACGGGTTAAGTTAATGAATTCGTCTTTCAACTTTAACTGCTGTTTTAGCGACTTTTCGATGACCGTAATTTGCTGCGTTAAACATTGTTGTACGGTAAGATTTCCGCTGACTGTCAAACGGACATTGATATCGGTGAAGTCCACAGCAAGTTGTTTCGCAGTTAACTGTTTGACCTTGTTACCGTTAAGTCTCCTATTCAGATGTCGAGCATAGAGTCCTTGTATAGAGAGCATGTTTTGTGTTTTTTGCTGTACTAGTTGTAGACGTTTTCGTAACAAGTCACGCTGCATACGTTCTTCTTTTGGATAAATATACCCCTCAGGTAAAATACCCAATCGCAACATGTTTGCTAGCCAGTTAGCGTCACTATCATCATCACCATGTTTTAGTCCTGAATATTGTTGTATCGCTGCGGTGTTGGCTAGGTGTACTGTAAATCCAGCCTCCATCAATCCGTCAACCAGCCAGTACCAATTGTAGGTGGATTCGACAACCAACCCTACGATGTCATCAAAATGGGGCGTCAGGAGGTTGAGTATTGATAGCCGGCCACCTTTAGCTGGCACAATTATTAACCCGCTTTGAGCGGTTCATAATATCAAGCCTCCGGCTTTGCCTGAGGTATTTGATTTATGTTTTTGCCCCGGGTTTTTCATGCTCTCTTAGATTTCGGTCAGCTGAAAAAGTGATGTAAAAATAAATGGTTGGAGTGATATGGGAAGTATTGAAGTATTGGCGCTAGTGGGTGGCTATGTGGATGAAGATCTGCTCGTTCGGAACTAATATTTGGCCGCTGAAACATAATAGGTGTTATTTGGTTCTGTCACAAAACGGTGCTTGAACTCACAGTATGGTAAACTGGCTAATCCATGGCTTAAGGATCGCATAGTTCATGATGAGCGTCAAAGGCCGGCAAGGATATGATCCTTCAGAGCGTTCGCTGGTACTTGGCCTACTCGTTGAGTTACCGAGACCTTGAAGAAATTATGAAAGAGCGAGGGCTTCAAGAATTTCAGCGCGGCACAAAAGACTT
>PIVM01000719.1 GCA_003353945.1 Gammaproteobacteria bacterium | reverse complement strand
GGAAAAACACGCAAATATAAATAGAGCCCGCCTACAGAAGACTGCCCAGAAAGCAAAGCCTGCCGTCCGTCGGAAGGCTCTCGCCGTCAAATCCGATTCCACCGAGGCTCATATCAACCTGGCCAATATGCTCTATAAACAGGGGAAGCTGGATGAGGCTGTAGAAAGTTACCAGAAGACCCTCGCCATCAAACCCGATTACGCCGAGGCTCATTACAACCTTGGCAAAGCGCTCCATAAACTGGAGAAGCTGGATGAGGCCGTGGCGAGTTATCGCAAGGCTCTCGCCGTCAAGCCCGATTACGCCGAGGTTCATATCAACCTGGGCGGTGCGCTCCGCAAACTAGGCCGGCTGGATGAGGCCGTGGCGAGTTATCGCAAGGCCCTCACCGTCAAACCCGATTACGCCGAGGTTCATTACAACCTTGGCGGGGCGCTCCATAAACTGGGCAAGCTGGATGAGTCCGTGGCGAGTTATCGCGAGGCTCTCGCCGTCAAACCCGATTACGCCGAGGCTCATATCAACCTGGGCGTTATGCTCTATGAACTGGGCAAGTTGGATGAGGCTGTCGCGAGTTATCGGAAGGCTCTCGCCGTCAAACCCGCTTCCGCCGATGTTCACTACAACCTTGGGATCGCGCTGAAAGATCTAAACAATCTGGATGAGGCTGTAGAAAGTTACCAGAAAGCCATCGCCATCAAACCCGATTACGCTGAAGCCCACAATAATCTTGGGGTTTCATTTCACGCCCTAGGGTTACCGGATGAGGCCGTTGCCGAGTATCGCAGAGCCATCGCCATCAAACCCGATTATGCTGAAGCACACTGGAATAAAAGCTTCTGCCACTTGCAGATGGGAAATTTTAATCTTGGGTGGAGCCTGTATGAATGGCGAAGGAAAAAGGCTTCGCCTGCCCGTATTTACGACCAGCCGCTTTGGCTGGGAAAGGAAGATATCGCGGGAAAAACGCTTTTCGTTTATTGGGAGCAAGGGCTTGGCGACACCAT
>PIVM01000019.1 GCA_003353945.1 Gammaproteobacteria bacterium | reverse complement strand
CTCCCTCACCTTCGTTGTTCAAATGCTTACATATTCCAATATGCTCCCATTTGAACGCCTCGGTGAGAAAGCATGATTCTGCGCCTAATTGGAAAATTTATTATTTCCGAGGCCCTTATGTGCTGAAAGTTCTGTGCATTTTGCCTATTTCGCTCCCATGCAAAATATGGAAACGATTATCCTAGAACTCAGTTGAATCTACTGCGATTATTCTGAACCAGCACGACCATATCGCTGATTCAGTTCAAATAGTGATTTCTGCAACTCGCTTTCAACATCCTGCCATTCAAAGCGAAACTGCCAGTTTCCCTCGGTCGTACCAGGCGTGTTCATGCGGTACGCTCCACCCATTGATAACAAATCCTGCATGGGCAGGATAGTGAGCTGCGCAACTGATGCCAGTGCAGATTGAATTAAAGGCCAGGGCATGGCCTTTGCGGGCTGAGACAGATAATCCGCCAATTTACCCATTACAATCTCATCGAGCTCTTTATACCAACCCACGGTTGTATCGTTATCGTGAGTTCCCGTATATACGACACTATTACAAACATGGTTATGGGGCAAATAAGGATTTTTTGCATCACTGTCAAATGCGAACTGCAGGATTTTCATACCGGGAAATCCAAATTTATCCCTTAGTGCCTCAACATCATCCGTAATAACACCTAGATCTTCAGCAATAATGGGCAGCGCCATATCTGTCTCGACTAATATCTCAAACAGTTCTTCACCTGGTGTCTCCACCCAGACTCCATTCATGGCATTTTCATCTTCTGCGGGTATCTCCCAGCATGCGGCAAAACCTCGAAAATGATCAATCCGCACCAAATCAAATAATTTGAAATGATGTGCAAACCGCTTCTGCCACCAGTCAAATCCGGTCTTTCGCATTGTTTCCCAGTCATAGCAGGGATTTCCCCAACGCTGGCCGGTTTCAGAAAAATAATCCGGTGGTACACCTGCCACGACAACAGGTTGGCCTTGCGAATCGAGTTTAAACATCTGAGGATGACACCAACAGTCAACGCTATCGTGTGCGACAAAAATGGGGATATCACCGATGATTTTGATATTACGCTCACGAGCATGGCGTTGAATCCGATTCCATTGTCGATAAAACAGGTACTGCTGCAAATAGATGCCTTGCACTCTGTCGTGATTATCCGCCACCATTTGACTGATAGTTTGTGGATCTCGATCTCTGTATTGCGCTGGCCATTCATACCAGGGCATTTGATCAAACAGGTTTCTTATCAAGACAAATTGAGCATAGTCTTCCAACCAATCCGCTTCGGTTGCAATAAACGCCTGAAATTCTCGCTGACTATCTAAATCATCTTGAGAGCAAAACTGTGTGTATATTTTTTCCCACAGAAAGACATCAGTCTTGTTGTGCTCTTCAGATAAATGGCTCAACCAACCGTGGTTCACGATGTCGTGACAATCGATTAAATTGGGATTTCCTGCAAAGGATGAAATGCCATTATAGGGCGACAAGTCACCATGTGTTGGCACAATCGGTAAGATCTGCCACGAG
Organism: Gammaproteobacteria bacterium; assembly: GCA_003353945.1. Classification (GTDB taxonomy): domain Bacteria; phylum Pseudomonadota; class Gammaproteobacteria; order Pseudomonadales; family PIVM01; genus PIVM01. Next base: position 62,374 of record PIVM01000019.1, on the reverse strand, counting down.
CGAAAACCCGCGTCAGCCAGAAAGTCAATGAATCGATGTGCTTCCTCACCCAAGGTACCATGCTGTTCATCACCGGGCAGAGATGAAATGTGCAGTAGAACTCCCGCACTTCTCTCACCCAGCACGAGATTGTCCACCGTATCTCCAGCCGAACCATGCGTGGAATAACTATTCACTGCGCCTCATCACACCATCATTTTCGGGATTACCATGCCCAACAGAGATGGTCTCTTCTAGTACCGATGGTATAGGCTGCTTTATCAAACGATACAGGTTTTTTAAATGCAATCGATATAAACGATCGAAATCACTGACAGATTCAGCCGCGTTGTAATCACCAAACCACCAAAACCAGTCGGAGCTTTCGCAAATCGACAATTGTTGTTCTGCCCTTTGTTCCTCTTCAGGGGTCAAGGTTCCTGTAGTCAGTGTGTAGTCATAAATTTCCTTAGCCTGACATAGCAATTCCCAACCACGATTTTTGTCAGTACTGCCTATCCATGTACCAAAATCAGCATATACCCATGAACCCGGCACCAAATGCTTTAGCTTTGTCGGTTTATGATATTTTGATAAATAATCAGAAAAGGTCGTTAAATTTATCATTGGGTGTTCAGCAATTTTCTTGTAGAGTTTTTGCAGAAAATAGTAACCATTGTGTCGATAATGTTCCCAACAATTTTCTCCGTCGAGAATAATGGGGATAATAGTATCTTTAGCGTGATTGCATGCATCACCAATATTCAGCGCATGGTGTATCAGATTGTTTACAGCATCCTCTTCGTTCCAATCATAATAGGTAAAGCCGATCATATCCGAGAGATTGTCATCCCTGAAAAAGCAAGTGATATCCTGTCGATCAACATGAAATCCATGATGAATACGGACATTTTCAAGATGGCTTTTGCTAAGGCTTTTCCGCAATACACCGCCCCCACTGGCCGCCCATTGAATGCCTTCATCTTCGAGTGCTTTAAGTGTTCGAGTACAAACTCCCCCTTCCGCTGGCCAACAACCACTGGGTTTATGCCCAAAATGAGTCTCAAATTTCTTCAAACCCGTTTTAATGTGTCTCTTTGCTCTTTCCTCTCCACCCGGATAATTACCTTCAGGTACTACGGTTCCCGGATTAGACTGATCCGCCGATTTGAAATCAAACAACAGTGGCAAAATAGGATGCCCATCCGGTGTAAAGCTAATTTCTACTCGCCCGTCATCCTGCAATCTTTTATATCGAGGAATAACTTCTCGAATTTCATCACGAATAACTTTCAGTAACGCTATTCGATCCACATGGGAGTAATTATGTCCCTTGCCCATCAGAACGGAAACTGTGCGATTCTCTAATCGAACCGATTCACCCATCCAGGCCAGGTGATACCAAACCAGCAAATCAAAATAGAACTGCTCATTTAAATACAGAGGCACACCAGGTTTATTGATGACACTCTTCGAGAGCGACACAAGATGTTTGTACTCGGGAAAACGATCGATAATGTTCTTTTCGTTTGCTCGCGTACACTGTACCAGCAGGGCTCTTTTTTCTTCTTCATCCTCGAGCGATTCCCGAATTAGCGCCTGCAACAAAGGATCCCCAAGTTCAGGACTACTGCCAGCTTCAAGATTGTCCAGGCAGCGACTCAACTGTTCACAATACTCTTCAATCTGATCCAGTAACACTGGAGTAAAATTGACAACGGCTTTAGCTGCACTGTTTTGTTCAAGTGCATAGGCCATATCTGCATAGTCTTTAATGGCATGCAGATATGTCCAGGGTAAAAAGAATCGGCTCTGAACAATGTCCTGATACTGTGGTTGGTGCATATGCCACAACAGAACTAAATTAACCGGATTGTTTTTTTTAGGCGACATCATTTAACTCTTTATCTAACTCTTTATCTAACTCTTTATTCAGCATTTCGGCGGAAACCAGCACGATTCCTTTTTCGGAAATAAAAAATCGCTTGGCATCCTGTTCTCTGTCATACCCAATGCGCGTATTTTCAGGTATCTCACAATCCCTGTCGATAATAGCATTTTTTATATGACAATTACGACCAATCGTGGCATTCGGTAAAATCACAGAACTCTTAATCGACGAATAACTATTCACCCTAACGTTATTAAAGAGTACTGCGCGTTTTAACTTGCCACCAGAGACGATGCACCCGGCAGACACAAGGGAATCCACTGCCATACCCCGCCTGTCCTTATCATTAAACACAAACTTGGCTGGGGGCAATTGATGCTGATAGGTCATGATCGGCCAACGATTATCGTACATATTGAGCTGCGGTGTTACTCCGCAGAGTTCAATATTCGCTTCATAATAAGCATCAACAGTACCAACATCACGCCAATAGCCATCTTCACCGGTCACCGGATCCGTGAATCGGACTGTGCTCACTTTTTTCTTACCGATTAATGAAGGAATGATATCTTTACCGAAATCATTCGATGATTTTGGATTTTTCGAATCTTCAAGCAAGGCTTGATAAAGAAATTTTGCATTAAAAACATAAATACCCATAGACGCCAACGACACCTTGGGGTTTGTCGGCGACGGACTGGGTTTTGCGGGTTTTTCAGTAAATGCGGTTACCATATTATTCGCATCAACTGACATTACACCAAAATCTTTGGCCTCTTCCAGCGGCACTTCAATAGCGCCAATCGTCACATCAGCCTCAGTATTAATATGGTGACGGATCATCTGGCTATAGTCCATTTTGTAAACATGATCACCAGCAAGAATAAGAATATAGTCTGGATTGCGGCTATTAAATATATCCATATTCTGAAATACAGCATCAGCCGTTCCCTGATACCAACTGGATTTTATGCGCTGCTGCGCTGGTATCAGTTCAATATATTCATCCAGTTCCGGTCTGAGAAAGCTCCAGCCCTGATTCATGTGCGCATTCAAGGAATGGGATTTGTATTGGGTCAGCACACTGATTTTTCGAATGTTGGAATTAATACAATTCGAGAGCGGAAAATCAATTGTTCTGTATTTGCCCCCAAAGGGCACGGCAGGTTTTGAATGCCATTGCGTTAGAGACTTCAAACGCGATCCGCTGCCTCCGGCAAGAATAATGGCATGAGTATTACTTATACGTCGATTAATCACAGTGGGATTTTCCGGTTTCATGTTAAGCTCCTGCTACTCCGCGTCAATACAACAGACTCAGCAATAGCTGTTTGATGTAACCTCTATTACAGTATTTTATATCTTTGTCTTTTACTGTTTTATTCAAGGCAAAACTAGTGTAGTTCATAACTGCACTATTTGAGGATAATGACGTCAAAGAAAGGGAGAAAAATTAAACTTTTAATGATTGCCTGACTTTTTGCGACATGCGATACCTTAACTCTCTCATCTATCGGCAGTACAGCATTTCACAAAGACCGGCTAGGCGATATTAAATTTCAAAAGTTGGATTGTATTTATATCTTTTTCGCGTCATGCTTACCGACATATTGTGTCAACTCCCCTAAAAAAAGAGGATAATTCGACACAAGCTTCTACCCAAGCAGTCATTTTAACTTTAGACTTAGCCCAAGCCGACAACTGTTCATGAATAGTAACATCACTATCACATCGATATGTTATAAACAGAGATGCAGGTAAGAACCCAGTGGCATTAAACACTATTTCGCACACAAGCACTGATCAGCAAGAGCAGTTATCACGTATTGCAAACGCTAGTCATCACGACCCTTTCTCTCTATTGGGTGTTCATGGATCTGCAAAAAATCGCACTTATCTTGCATACCGTCCAATGGCTGACGCATTGTTTATTGTATTAGGCGAAGAACATATACCTCTAAGTCGCATACCCGATAGTGATTTTTTCTATTTAGACCAAAATATCAACGACTGGCCCGAACACGTCTGCCTGCATGAAGTCAACAAAGCCGGTTTTGTTCACGATTTTATTGATCCCTACACATTTCTTCCCTGCCTTCACGATGATGACCTAAACCGTTTTCACAGTGATGCAAATTGGGAATCTTATCGGTTACTGGGTTCACATTGCCGTCATCACCAGGGTATCGAGGGCACACTTTTTTCCGTCTGGGCACCCAATGCAGAGCGTGTCAGTATCGTTGGCAACTTTAACCAATGGGATGGCCGTGTCAGCCCCATGCGCTGTCGAGGGGATAGTGGCATTTGGGAACTTTTTATTCCTCAACTTCAGCCAGGTGAACTGTATAAGTATGAGATTCGTAATAAGCAAAGCGGGAACATTTTTGTTAAATCTGATCCCTACGCACAAAGCTATGAATTTCGTCCTGACACCGCCTCACGCACTCATCATAGCAGCCAATTTGACTGGCACGACGAATGGTGGATGAAGCAGCGCGAATCAAAAGACTGGCTTCATGAACCCATGTCAATTTACGAAGTGCATCTTGGCTCCTGGCAACGTCATGACGATGGCAGCTACTTGTCTTATCGAGAACTCGCACATCGTTTGGTTGAGCACATTAAGGCTCATAACTTTACCCATATCGAATTATTACCCATCACCGAATATCCCTTTGACGGTTCCTGGGGCTATCAGGCAACCGGTTATTTTGCACCGACCAGTCGCTTTGGTAGCCCAGATGATTTCAGGTATTTTATTGACTATTTTCATCAACATCATATTGGCATCATCCTGGACTGGGTACCGGCACATTTCCCCAGAGATGCTCATGCATTAGCCCATTTTGATGGAACGGCATTGTATGAGCACGAAGATCCTCGACTGGGAGAACACAAAGATTGGGACACCCTGATTTTTAACTACGGCCGCCGTGAAGTCGCCAACTTTCTGCTTTCCAGCGCCCACTATTGGCTAAAGGAGTTCCATATCGATGGTTTACGAGTCGATGCCGTTGCCTCAATGCTCTACCTTGATTATTCACGTGAAGAAGGAGAGTGGGTTCCCAACCGCTATGGCAGCAATGAAAACATCGAGGCCATTGAATTTATTCGCTCACTGAACTGTATCCTCCATGAACATCATCCTGGCGCGATGGTGATGGCCGAAGAATCCACTTCCTGGCCACAAGTATCCAGGCCCGTTTTTCTGGGTGGGCTCGGTTTCAGTATGAAGTGGAACATGGGGTGGATGAACGATATTTTGCAGTACTTTTCAAAAGACCCCGTGCATCGACAGTATTACCATGAAAACCTGACCTTTGGCATGCTTTACTCATTCACCGAAAATTTTATTCTGCCGTTTTCACACGATGAGGTTGTTCACGGCAAGCGCTCAATTTTGGAAAAAATGCCGGGGGATGCTTGGCAGAAATTTGCCAATGTGCGATTACTCTACACGTTCTTGTATGCCTATCCAGGAAAAAAACTACTCTTTATGGGCGATGAATTCGCCCAGGGAAAAGAATGGTGTCATGATGTGCAACTGGACTGGGATGTTTTGCAATACCCTTTTCAGCAGGGCGTCAATCAACTAGTCAAAGACCTCGGGCATCTGTACAGATCACAACCAGCGCTACATTACTATGACTTTAATCCTGAAGGTTTTCGCTGGATAGATTGTCATGATCACGGCCAATCCGTTATCTCATTTATGCGACTCAGCGATAACGAGTCCGTGATCGTCGTACTCAATTTCACACCGGTTCCACGCCACAATTATCGAATCGGCGTTCCCGAAATGGGCGTCTATGAAGAAATCCTGAATTCAGATTCTGAATATTACGGTGGTAGCAATTTATCAAACGGCATCGACATACACGCCGATCCGGTTGCAACTATGGGACTGGATCAAAGCATTGTTCTAAACCTGCCACCTTTATCTGGGTTGTTGTTGAAACGCAAATACAACTGACTGGGCACCTCAACCATAAGAAATTGTATCACCCTCTCCCGCTGCTAGCGGGAGAGGCGCTGAGTTAATGTCATTAAGGGCCACAAAAAAATCAATAGTGAATGCACAAGCTTATTGCACTATTCGAATTATCTTCAAACTTTGCCACTCCCCTCACCCAATAGATTGATCCGCAGACTGATACAATTCAATAAAGTTTTTAGCCGTTTTTCCCCAACCAAAATCCTGCTTCATACCATTTGATTGTATGGCCTTCCAGGTTTTTTTGTTTTTGAAATACTTCAACGCCAATTGCACTGCTTCATACAACAAATCCGCATCGCCTGGCGGAAAATTAAAACCTGTCGCTGTATTGTTTGCAATCGTTTCTTCCGTTGCATTAACTACCGTATCGGATAATCCTCCAGTATTGCTCACTATAGGAACAGTGCCATATTTCAAGCTATACATTTGGTTGAGTCCGCATGGTTCGTAAATCGAAGGCATCATAAACACATCAGCACTGGCTTCAATTTGGTGGGCTGTTCCTTCACTATAGCCAATAGACAAACTCACGCTCTCTGGATATTGCTGCTGCAATTTCATCAACTGGTCTTCATAGTTCTTGTCACCATTGCCCAGAATCGCCCACTGTATTTTTTCTCCCTGAGTACGCTGAATCACATCAATTAATAGCTCAATACCTTTCTGATTGGCAAACCTGGCAATAAATCCAATCAGCAGATAGGATTTACCTTTAGCCAGTTTGTTTTCAGCCTGAAAGCTCAGTTTATTTTTCGTTTTACCATCAATCGATGTTCTCGTGTAGTGGTGTTTGATATGCGTATCTTTTGCTGGACTCCACGTTTGATAGTCCACTCCATTTAGAATACCGAAGAGACTCTCTTGACGATGCAGCAATAAACCTTCCAACCCATGACCTCCTCCAGGTTTGACAATATCCGCCGCATAGCTTGGACTGACGGTTGTAAGCAAATCAGAATAAACCAGACCACCTTTAATAAATGAAACCTGATCATGAAACTCCAGCTTTTCAAAATGCCACCAATCCGGCGGCAGCTGCAATTCATCAAAGTCCGATTGAGGAAAATTGCCCTGATAGGCCAGATTATGAATGGTCATGATTGTCGCTGGACGATTAGACCGGCCATGCAATAACGCAGAAATCAAACCGGTTTGCCAATCATTGCAATGCACAATATCAGGTTGCCAGGATTGCTCCAACTCGCCCATGGCTATCTTTGCAGCCACTTTACAGAAATGACAAAACCGCTGTGCATTATCAGGCCAGGGGGCACCCTCTTCATCATCATAAGGTCCACCGGCCCGATCGTAGAGTTCGGGTGTATCAACAACCCAAAGCACTTGTCGCGTGCCCGGTACGGTCGACTTCAGTAAGTCCGTTTTGTATGGACTATCTTCAATTTCAACAGACTGCAATCGCTTCATCATGCTGAGTTGTTGTAAAACTGAACGATAGCCGGGTATTAAAACAACCGTATCCATTCCCTGCTTTTTTAGATGCACGGGTAAACTGTACGAAAAATCGGCCAAGCCACCCGTTTTAACCAAAGGAAAAATTTCAGAGCAAACAAAAAGAATTTTTTTCATTATTAACGCCGTTTCGGTTTCAGCAACTGGAGAAAATTATAACCTGCTTCCACGTATTTCAAACGACAAATTGCATTTTTAGGTGACTTAAATCGAAAAAAAAAAGCGCGCACTCTTATCAAATGCGCGCTTTTCTAAACAAGGTTTTTTTTATTACATATTACTCATACGATTGACCAAATCACAAACACGATTTGAATACCCCCACTCGTTATCGTACCAGTTCAGAGCTTTGAGGTAACGGCCCGCTGTCACTGATGTAAACGTTGCATCGTAAATGGATGAATGTGGGTTACCCACAATATCGGAAGATACCACGGGTTGATCCGTGTATTGCAATATGCCTTGCATCCGTTCGGAGGCTGCGGCTTCGCGAACAACTTGTTGCACATCATCCAGTGTGACAGTCTTACCTAGCTTGACGTACAAATCGACAACGGATCCATCAGGTATCGGCACACGCGATGCGATACCATCAAGCTTTCCTTTTAGCTCCGGTAACACTTGCCCCACAGCTTTGGCAGCACCCGTCGATGTCGGAATGATGTTTTCTGCTGCTGCCCGACTACGACGCCAATCAGAATGAGGCACATCGGCTAAGCTTTGATCATTGGTGTAGGCATGAACTGTATTAATCACACCTTGCTCAATGCCAAAGGCATCCTGAAGCGTTTTAGCCATCGGCGCCAAACAATTGGTTGTGCAACTGGCATTAGACACAATTCGATGCTCTGGTTTTAACCCATCTTCATTCACACCCAAAACCACCGTGTAATCGATTTCGTCCTTGGCAGGCACAGTCAGAATAACGCGCTCCGCTCCCGCAGTCAGATGTTGGGCAATGGCATCACGGGAGCGAAAAACGCCAGATGCTTCAATGACGATATCCACATCCATCTCCTTCCACGGTAAGGCGGAGGGATCGCGTTCGCGCAACATTTTTGCACGCGTGCTCGGTGTTATCAGATACCCCTCTTCCATCTTGAGTGATGTGCCAAATCCACCCATTACCGTGTCATAGTTGAGTTGGTAATGCAGTGCCGCCGGATCAAAGAGATCGTTGATAGCCACCACATCAATACCTTCACGTTGATCAAGGATACGAAAAACCGCCCGGCCGATACGACCAAAGCCATTGATTGCTACTCTCATTGCTCACCTCCTTTCTGATCAATTGCATCGTAGAGTCGAACAATATCCATTAATCGACACGCATGTCCCAGTGATTCATACCATGCCAAAGTCTTTACAATATTGCTGCCTGCTTTCATTGTACCGAGCAAATCATATAAGACGGAGTGCCGATTACCAATCACATCAGAAGACACTATTGGATCACGCGCCACTTCAAGGAGCTCTGGCGATCTATCTGCTGCAGCTTCCATGGCGTTATTTACATCATCTACACCATGATCCGCGTTTTTGAGCACAACACTAAGATCAAGCATGGAGCCTTTCTGCACCGGCACGTTCAGTGCGTAACCGCTCAAACGCCCCTTAAACTGTGGCAGCACCTGCTCCACCCAACGGGGCGATTCATTACTGTTTGGAATAATGTTTTCAGCCGCAGAACGACTGCGGCGGAAATCGCGACCGGCATAATCCTGCACGGGCTGATCCGAGGTATAGGCATGCACTGTTGTCATAGTGGCATACTCAACACCCAAGGCCTCGTCCAAAATCTTCAACATAAGCGCCATGGCAGTAGTCGTCGCCGATCCACCGGAGATCATGGTATCGCCCGAGGAAATACTCGCTTCATTAATACCTGGAATGACCAATCGATCAATTTCATCGCTTGGCAGGCTGGACAGCAAAACACGCCCGGCACCATTATCCAAATGCGACTGCATGGCTTGCACAGTCTGGAATTTGCCCGTTCCGTCAACAACCACATCAACATTAAACACATCCCAGGGAATTTCATCGGGACTTTCGTTTTGCATTATTCGCGAACGAAATTTTGGATTGACCAGGTAATTCCCTTCCATTGTATGTTGGTGATCATTAAGCGTATCGCAGTCAAGCAGATAACTGAGTATCTCTGGCTTGCCGATATCGACTATTGCGGCCACTTCGATATCATCAGACTCCGATGCCAAGTGGTAGAGCTGTCGGCCAATATTACCCAGGCCCATAATACCTATTCGAATTTTATTTTGAGTCACTATTCGCCCTCCTTCATCGTTACCAGGCTAACCTCATCCATCATGTGTTTACACATAAGCCAATGAACTGCAAATTACATACAAGCAGAGTAGTATTTAAATGTAGCAGCTGTATGAGAATATTGCTGAGAAATAATGATTTGAAAAATACGGGATTGTAGAAACTGCGCACCATGTACCTTGCGGTAACATAAAAATGCGCTTGATGATTCTCAAATAAAGGAAAACGAAAGACCGCGAGAAAAATTCGGGCTAGAAGCTTCGCTAATCCAATATCACCGTCTTATTGCCATACACCATTACTCTATCTTCCAGGTGATAGCGCAACCCTCGGGCAAGCACCATTTTCTCTACATCCTTGCCTTGTCGTGCCATATCATCCTTACTGCAACGATGACTAACACGCAATACATCCTGGTCAATAATCGGTCCTTCGTCCAGTTTCTCAGTGACATAGTGACAGGTAGCACCAATCAGCTTCACACCGCGATCAAAGGCCTTCTTATAAGGATTTGCCCCAACAAAGGATGGTAGAAAGCTGTGATGTATATTAATCATTCTATCCTTATAAGCATCGCAAATATCGGAGGGAATTATCTGCATATAGCGAGCAAGCACGACAGTATCTGCCTGATTCTTTTGTATTGTCTCCAAAATAATTTGATTCGCTTCCGCCTTGTTTTCTTTATTTACTGGCACATAGTGAAACGGAATATCATACCACTCCACCATGCTGCGCAGATTCTCATGATTGGCTATCACACCAACAATATCGCAGTAGAGGTCTTCACTGTGCCAGCGATGCAAAATATCCATCAAACAATGAGACGCATGACTTGCCAAGATCACCACGCGCTTTCTTACAGTGGAATCATAAATTGCCCAAGACATATTATACTTCTCAGCAATGGGTTTGAATGCCTGTTTAAATTCGCGCAAGCCAATCGATAAGGAATCCGCCTTGATCTCATTACGCATAAAAAACCAGCTATTTTCCTGATCAGAGTGATAGCTGGCCTCGGTCAGCCAACCTTGATATTCACTGATAAATCGACTGACATTAGCCACAATCCCCACTTTGTCAGGACAGTTAATCACTAATCGATAGGTATGTTCCATCGTCTTTCCTTAATTGCTCGTTATTAGGCTTGTTGTTCGTTATCGCAGACCACATAAGCCGCATTGCACCAAAATTAGCTTATAATGAGAATACTTACCAGCCACTGCAACATTATGCCATCAACTAAACCACTATTCTCCTACCGCAAATATTGGGCGGAATGCTTCGGCCACTCCCCCTTTCTCCCCATGAGTCGAGCTGAAATGGATGAACTCGGCTGGGACAGTTGTGATGTCATCATTGTGACGGGAGACGCCTATGTAGACCACCCCAGTTTTGGTATGGCGATCATTGGTCGCCTGTTGGAAGCTCACGGTTTTCGTGTTGGCATTATCGCGCAACCCGACTGGCGTAACAAAGATGACTTTCAAGGCCTTGGCCAACCCAATCTGTTTGTCGGCATTACTAGCGGCAATATGGACTCAATGATTAACCGCTATACGGCTGATTTAAAGCGACGCAGTGACGATGCCTACACGCCCAATGGTGAAGCCGATAAGCGCCCAGACAGGGCCGTATTGGCTTACGCGCAACGTTGCCGAGAAGCCTTTAAGGGAACACCTATTCTTCTCGGAGGAATCGAAGCCAGCCTTCGCCGTATTGCCCACTATGACTACTGGAGCAACAAGGTCCGTCGCTCTGTGCTGGTTGATGCCAAAGCAGATATGCTGCTTTACGGTAATGCAGAACGCGCTATTGTTGACATTGCCCACCGACTTGCCCAAGGTGAATCCATAAACGATATAAACGATGTGCGCGGCACCGTATTATTGCGAAAGCATATCCCGGAATGCTTCCTAGAAATCAGTGCAACGACAATACCGGACGATCAGGTTATTCGCCCATCAGACACCCCTTCCCAGATAGCCCGGACCAACCATGAGCAGCAAGCACTCAAAGTTATCGATTTAGGAAATGTGACGAAAAAACACGAGCCCAGTAATGAGCACGCCTATATTAAGCTACCCTCCTATGAGCAGGTTAAGGCTGATCAGGTACTATATGCTCACGCCTCAAGAGTATTTCACCTGGAAACCAATCCGCATAATGCACGTGCACTATTACAACAACATGCGGATAAAAAACTGTGGATCAACCCTCCTCCCATTCCTCTAACCACTGAAGAGCTGGATTCGGTGTTCGAGCTGCCCTTTGCACGCCAACCTCACCCGCATTACGGCAAAGCCAGAATGCCTGCTTTCGAGATGATCCGATTTTCCATCAATATCATGCGAGGTTGTTTTGGCGGCTGCAGTTTCTGCTCTATCACCGAGCACGAAGGGAGAATCATTCAAAACCGCTCGGAAGAGTCAATTATTCGTGAGATCAAGACTATTCGCGACACAGCCACTGACTTTACCGGTGTCATTTCTGACCTGGGTGGACCCACCGCAAATATGTGGCAATTGGCCTGCAGAAATCGAAAAACTCAGGCCCACTGTCGTCGCCCATCCTGTGTTTACCCGGAGATCTGCAAAAATTTAGGCACCGATCAAACCCCCTTAATTGAGTTGTATCAAAAAGCACGAACGCTACCGGGTATCAAGAAAGTGCTAATCGCCTCCGGCCTGCGCTATGACCTTGCCATTAGAAGTCCGGCCTATGTTAAGGAGCTAGTGACACACCATGTTGGCGGTTATCTTAAAATTGCACCAGAGCACACGGAAAAAGGCCCGCTATCAAAAATGATGAAACCGGGTATGGACAGCTATGAGCGTTTTACAGTCCTGTTCAATACGTTCTCCAAACAAGCGGGCAAAGAGCAATACCTGATCCCCTATTTTATTGCCGCTCACCCCGGCACTACGGATAGCGATATGCTGCAACTGGCACTTTGGTTAAAACGCCATAAATTTCGTATCGATCAAGTGCAGACTTTTTACCCCTCTCCGCTCGCCAATGCCACCACTATGTATCACAGTGGCCGGAACCCCTTGAAACGAATCAGTCGGCAAAGCGAAAAAGTGTTTAGTGCCAAGGGGCTCAAGCAGCGTCGTTTGCACAAAGCCTTTTTACGCTACCACGCCCCAGAAAATTGGCCCTTGCTGCGCGACGCGCTGAGACACATGGGACGGGCTGATTTAATCGGCAATGCCAAACACCAGCTCATTCCTCGACAACAACTATTAAGAACCCGCTCCTCCTCCGTAAACACAGGAATTACCGGACATAACCAACGGCAGCAATCAGATAAAATCCGAAAAAAAACATCAGCTAATCGGCGAGCACAATCCAAAAAGAAGAAACCTTAAGGTCACAATCTCTTTCAAAATATCTCAACACCTTATTCTGTATCAAACCACGATGTGAGTAGAGTGCTATTTACCGGGTGTTGGGTTTACCAAAAAGTCATTAGATGGGAAACTACGCGCCTTTCTTTTTGTCTTATTTTCATCAGCAACGGTAGTTTAATTATGTATGAAATAGTTGCCAGAGAAGATTTCTCCGACCAGACTTTTCTGCTCGAAGTCAGGCATCCCATGCTGGCAAAGGCTGCTCAGGCTGGCCAGTTTGTTATAACCCAATCTCACGAACACGGTGAGCGAATTCCATTAACCATCGCTGATTTCAGTAAAGAAAACGGCACTATCACACTGGTAATACAAGCTGTTGGTAAAACAACCAAAGAAATGCAAGCCGACTGCCAAGTTGGCGCCTCTTTGTTTGCCATGGTCGGCCCAATGGGCATTCCCAGTCACATTTCAGAAGATGTCAAAAAGGTGGTATTGGTTGGTGGTGGTTTGGGAGTGGCACCGATTTTTCCTCAACTACGCGCATTTAAGGAGAAAGGCGCCTATGTAATCGCCATCATTGGCTTTCGTAACAAAGAGCTGATCTTCTGGGATGACAAGTACAAACAGTATTGTGACGAGTACATTGTTTGTACTGATGACGGTTCAGCAGGCATTCATGGCCTGGTCACTCAGGGCATAGAACAAGTGATCAGTAAACACGATGACATAGACGAGCTTATCGCCATCGGCCCGCCCATTATGATGAAATTCTGTGCCGAGACCACCCGCCCCCATCAACTCAAGACTATTGTCAGCCTAAATCCTCTAATGGTCGATGGCACGGGCATGTGTGGTGGCTGCCGGGTAAAAGTGGGTGGCAAAATGAAGTTCGGGTGCGTGGAAGGACCGGACTTTGATGGTCATCAGGTTGATTTCGACGAGCTGATGAACCGTTTGGGACGCTTTAAAGCCGATGAAAAAATCGCACTGGAAAATTGGCAAAAACACAGGGAAAACTGTCGCCTAATGAATACTGAGCCTGAGGAGTAACTATATGGCTGATAAGGAAAAAAAACAGAAAAGAAGAACGATTAAGAACATTGCGAAAGAAAGAACCGCAATGCCGGAGCAACCTCCGCTTATTCGGGCCACAAACTTTGAGGAAGTCGCTCTGGGTTACACCGAGGAAAATGCCGTAAGAGAAGCACAACGTTGTATTCTCTGCCCTAAGCCACGTTGCCGAAATGGCTGTCCGGTTGATATTGATATCACCGGTTTTATCGCCAAGATTGATGAAAAAGATTACCGGGCTGCTTATGATATTCTTTCAGACGCCACCTTGTTACCGGCAATCTGCGGGCGCGTTTGCCCACAAGAGGATCAGTGCGAAGGTGTGTGCGCAATCGGCAAAAAACTTGAGCCTGTTGCCATAGGTCGTCTGGAACGCTGGATCGGCGACATGGCGATCGAAAACAATTGGTTTCAAGTACCGGAAATCACACCCAACGGTAAAAAAATAGCCATCGTCGGTTCCGGCCCTGCCGGTTTGGCCTGTGCTGCCGACATGGCAAAAGCCGGATGTGATGTCACCATCTTTGAAGCCCTGCATAAGCCCGGCGGCGTACTTCGCTACGGCATCCCGGAATTTCGGCTACCCAACTATGTCATTGACGCTGAACTGGCCAATCTGGAAAAACTCGGTGTGAAAATTGAGTGCAATGTATTGGTCGGAAGGCTTTTCACTATTGAACAACTACGGACTGAAATGGGTTACGATGCCGTGTTTATCGGTGTTGGTGCCGGGTATCCGACTTTTATGGGTATCCCTGGCGAGTCACTTAACGGCGTACTTTCTGCGAATGAACTGTTAACTCGCTGTAACTTAATGCATGCAGCGGATGAAAGTTACGATACCCCCTTGGGGATTGGCAATAAAATCGCCGTTATAGGCTCAGGCAATACGGCAATGGATGCGATGCGCGTAAGCTTGCGTGTCGGTGCCGAGCATGTTTATTGCGTTTATCGACGCACCCGAGAAGAAAGCCCTGCCCGAGTCGAAGAAATTCATCATGCCATTGAAGAAGGCGTAGATTTTCATTGGCTTACCACGCCATTGGAAATTCTCGACGATGGCGAAGGCCGCGTAAGAGCTATGCGCTGCATCAAAAATGAGCTTGGCGAACCAGACGATTCTGGAAGACGCAGACCCGTTCCCATTGAAGGCAGTGAATTCGAATTTGAAGTCGATAGAGTTGTCTATGCCATTGGCACCAACGCAAACCCGGTTATTGGTCAAACCTCCGATATCGAAATGAATAAGTGGGGTTATATCGATACAGACGAAACACTGCATACGTCCATTGAAGGCGTGTTTGCAGGGGGTGATATCGTTACCGGTGCCGCCACTGTTATTCTAGCGATGGGCGCAGGACGAAAAGCCGCAGAGGGAATGAAGGTCTATTTAGGCTTGGAAGATAGCGAGGAGGATGCTAAAGCCGAGTAATCTTTATTCTGACTAGGAGCCTTGCACCGACGAGGCTCTGATTGATCCATTTGTGTCAATCAGGCTACCCGGTCGCTGTTGCTCTCAGCAGCGCCGTGGATTAACTGCATTAATTTGGCTTCACCAAGAGAAAGCCCACAGTTTTCTTTCAGTTGCACCTCATCAGCACCGCTGTTAAGCAACTGCTCTGCCTGCGTGTAGGGCTGTTGGTGCTGAGAGGTCGTCTGTGTGATGTATTCCTGCCCTTGTTCAATATCCTGCAGGCGCGCCTCAATCTGCACGAGCCGTCGACCAACACCAATGGTTCCTCGATTAACCAGTGACAACTGCTCTCGTAGTTGCTTTAATTCACTTTCCATCGCCACGCAACGCCTTTGCCATTCGTTCCTGCTTTGCCAAATCTGCCACAAAGCAACGATAGCCAGCACAACTGCAATAGAGGCGATAGTACCTACCAAAACCACAAGATTACTCTCTATTAACAAACATCGAACAACTCAATATTCTTCAACGTCCGCCCACTCTTCATCGGTGAGCAATTTATCAAGGTCAACCAAAATCAACAGCTCATTATTCTTATTGCAAACGCCCTGAATAAACTTTGCGCTTTCATCATTGCCAACGTTGGGCGCTGTCTCAATTTCAGATTGTCGCAAATAAACAACCTCAGCAACAGCATCAACCAGAATACCCACCACATGCTGATCCGCTTCGATAATGACGATACGAGTATTGTCTGTAGTATCTGCTGACGGGAGACCAAATCGATGACGCGTATCAATTACCGTCACCACATTACCTCGCAAATTAATAATACCCAGCACATAGGCCGGCGCACCTGGCACGGGAGCAATTTCGGTGTGACGTAGAACTTCCTGAACCTGCATGACATTGATGCCATACGTCTCGTTAGCCAGCCGAAATGTAACCCATTGCAGCATGGTATCGTCAGTATTAGTTGCCGTATTAGTGGACATATATACAAACCTCAAATGAATCTCTGCTCGCCAAATTAGTAGCTATTTTGGGAGCCGCGTCAATAAACAAACGTTCGTATTCATTACTATAGATCAGAGCACTATCTGTGCCAGCTTTTTTTGTCAAATGATGCAAGATTGGACTTCTAAAAGAAGGAAAATTATCTACTAATAGCGCTACTAATGGCGAATACGGTTGTCAGCTTCTTCGAAGAGTTGTGCCATTACCTTCACGTCAACCAAAGCACACATATAGTCCACAACGGTACCCGCTAACCAGGCTCGCTTACTTCTGGCAGTGCGCCAGCGCACAGCGGATGGCTCCAGGGTAATCGCCTTGTCAACACTATCAACAGCCAAACCCCAGTCATGGCCACTGATCGATATAACATAACGAAATGACTCTACAAACCCGCTTTCATATCGTTCAGGCATCACTACCTTTGCCGTATTCACAGTACGAATGTTCGTGCCATTGATGGGTAACAAACCGATTAACCATTCAATCTGCCCAAAAATTGGAGTTAGATCCTCAGTGACAGGATATATGCTCCCCAATTCGGCCAATGGCACTGCCATTGTGAGACCAGAGACATTGAAGAGCAGAGCCTCAAACGGCTCCTGGGCCCAGACGGGACGACCATTTTCAGCCCATTCGATACTTACCTTGGTTTTTGTTGGCTCCGTAGCGTGTTCTTTTTCAACCGCGCTTATTGGTGTGGAACTTACATTAACCGAAGAGGATAGCGGTATCTGGTCGTTTTTTTTTTGCGCCTGCGTAATCCGCCTGCGTGTTTTGTTTTCCTGACCCGATTGAGCCTGTGATTCGCCCACTTCCATGGCCACCGCTTTTGGACCATTATCACCCTCTTCGGCGGATTTAGGTTTGGGTTTAGGCGGTGTAGCCTGAGGCATTCTTTGCGTAAGCTTCTTGACTCGTTCACGAATTAACTGCCAGTCAACACTATCGTCTTGCAAGCTTCGTTTCACTTCCAATACTTCTGTTCTTTGTGTCCTGGCTCTATGAGTTTCTGTTTTCAATTGCAGTTTCGTAGGAGGCAATTCATCAGGAGCAGGCTCTTCTGAGGAAGCTTTAACATCCTCGGAACATTCTTCGACCTTTTTTGTAAAACCTGCAGATTCTGAATTTACTGCGAGGCTTTGTTTGGCTTGGGTTCCAGACGCTTGGGATAACTCATTTGTCTTGTTTACTGGAGTTTCATCCGTGAACATCAGGTCAACATAATCCTGCAGTGCCTCCTGAACATCACTATTGTTACTACTGTTTCTGGATGAATCACTACTCACGCTTCTTCCACCTCAGCCATTCTGGCACTGGCAACCGCTTTCTCCTTTTCTGAGAGTATAAATTTAAGTAGAGACGAATAGGCGTGCACACCACGAGCTTCAGCATCAAATGTTGAAGCGGTCAGTCCACTCTTACTAGCATCGCGAAAACGCGTGTCTACTGGCACCATGGAAGGCCAGATATGATCGCTATAGCTATTCCTTAAACTGCGCAGACTGGTGACAGACGCATGAGTTCGACGATCATACATGGTGGGAATAATAGTATAGGGAAGCTCCTGTCTTCGTGATCGGTTAACCATAGCAATCGTGCGCAACATTCTCTCCAGACCTTTGATCGCCAAGTGTTCAGTCTGTACTGGCACCATCAAATGTTCACAGGCTGCTAGCGCATTAATCATCAAAACACCCAATACTGGCGGAGTATCGATAATCGCAAAGTCATAATCGTCCCATAATTGCGCTAGACCACGGGAGATTTTCAAACCCAAACCTTCCTGACCGTGTAACTGCCTTTCTACCGTTGCCAACGCTGTGGTAGCTGGTATCAGCTTCATATTATCCTCGGTGGTATCCATCACCAGACCACGCACTTCATGGGCGTTTAATTCACCACTCATCAGAAACAGGTTATAACTGCTCTTCATTAAACCATCCAGGTCATAATGAAAATAGGCTGTCATGGATCCATGTGGATCAAGATCGACCAGCAGAACACGATGCCCGCGCTCGGCCAGTAAACCACCCACCGTTACCGCAGTCGTCGTCTTACCTACCCCACCCTTCTGATTTGCTACAGACCATACTCTCACATTAAACCTCGCACACCGTTTCCCTCCTTGTAGCCCCCGCTAGCTACAGAATGGATGCCACTAGGGCGCAAGCACTTCCATGATTACTTGCTACCCTACAATATTTTCGCTTAACTCCATTTTGATTGCGTGACTAAACTATCTTTCTTTGCGGGTCAAAAGCGGATCGCATATTCCTCAGGCGATATTCATTATTATCACAATAGCACAATAACCTGACGAACAACGTTTCAACAACATTGAAACAACATTGAAACAACTTAGCAAGATTATTGCCAGTTGCCACTATAACTCAAGGATAAAGTTTTTAAACCGAGAGGTTCATAATATAAAGACTAATTCCGTATAGGAATCATTTTGACTATTATGTTTGCTAATATCAGGCCTTTTAAACATTTATTTGATGAAGATCTGAATGACCAACATTAACCAGTTGCGAATGCAGGTAATATTGTCGTCAAATTCGATAACTGTCCCGCGTCAAATTAACAATTAATTCATTGTTATTAAAGGATTTACTGGTAGTTGAGCGTTAAAGCAAGTGCCACATAAAACCAATTAAAAATACTATCCAAAGGACTGCCACATCGCTATTTTTCACTGGATGACATCAGGGAGAGGCTTTAGATTCACCTTTTTTTACTTGTTTCTCATCACTAGTAAACAATAATCCTCCACTTTTCAATTGCAGCGTCTTAATTCCATTGATTTTACGCTCCCCCTCCGTTATTTCTACAGCAGGCAACTTTTCAGCAAATTTATTCTCCGCTTCAGTGGTATTGGGGATATTATTTTCCTCTTGCTGAAAATCAACGGCAACTTCCTGCCCTTGACTGAGGTCCACCGATGGCCGCAACTTGCCGGTTTTCGAGATCATTAATACGACTCGCCGATTCTGAGATCTCCCCTCCGTGGTAGTATTGTCAGCCTTTGGCTGATGCTCTCCGTAACCAACTGCAGCCATTTTTGCCGGATCAAGTCCACTTTCGACAAACAGCTGCACAACAGCTGCTGCTCTTGCTGTAGATAATTCCCAATTTGATGGATACATAGCAGTACTGATAGGAATATTGTCAGTAAAGCCTTCAACGCGAACCGGTCGATCATGATCAAATAATAGCTGGGCAATTTCGTTGAGAATCACTTCCGACTCTCCAGCCAGCTCAGCCTGCCCACTTTCAAACAGCAACCCGGCACTGAGTTCAACCACTAACCACTCTTCGTTTCCACTGATGGCAATCAGGTTTTTATCGATCAAATCGCTGAACAATTCTTCCATGTCTTGAGATAACTGCTGAAACTGCTGCTGTATCTTGCCTTCTTCAGAGGCGTTATCAATCCCCTCGCCCTGCTTATCGTCAACATTGGAGGCTTCCATCTCAATAACATTTAAGGGATTGCTCTTGGCAAGCTGACCAAGCTGCAAAGGTTCATCAGAATATTCGGGTAAGTTAAATGCTTCTGTTAAAGTGTTCGACAACACCCGATATTTGCTTTCGTTGACTTGAGATATGGAGTACATCACAACAAAAAATGCGAGCAATAGTGTCAAAAAGTCGGCGTAGGAAACCAACCAGCGCTCGTGCCTCATGTCTTCATCGACTATCGATCTTCTCGACACAAATCTACCCTGTTGCTAAACAGTACTGCGTGCTTAAGTCAATCTGGACCTGTTGTTTCAATTAAGATAACCATTTAGCTTCAATTCAATGGCTCGGGGGTTTTCCCCATCCGCGATGGAAATTAACCCTTCCATGAGCATGTCACGGTACCTCAATTCCCGCCTGACACAGCTTTTTAATTTGCTGGCAACAGGTATTAACAGCAAATTGGCCAACCCTACACCGTAAATAGTGGCAACAAAAGCCACTGCGATACCAGGTCCCAATCGACTAGGGTCCGCCAAGTTACCCATCACATGGATCAAACCCATGACAGCACCAATAATGCCGATCGTCGGTGCGTATCCCCCCATACTTTCATAAAAACGGGCACCATCGGTATCACGCTGAGCCAGAATTTCGGATTCAACTTCCAGGATATTGCGTATGGTTTCCGGCTCGTTTCCGTCCACCAGCAACTGAAGCCCCTTACGGGCATAGAGATCTGGCTCTACCTCTGCTAAGGCCTCAAGCCCCAATAAACCCTCTTTACGCGCAGTCTGGGCCCAGCCGACTATTCGATTTATCCCGCGTTGAAATGCTACCTGAGGCGGTGATATCACCCAAACGGCCATATTCAGCGCTCGTTGCAACACAACCCACGGAGTTTGCAACATAGCGGCACCAATGGTACCGCCAGTCACAATCACAGCAGCAGGTATATTGACCAGTGCCCCAATATGCCCACCCTCAAGATAATTGCCACCGATAATAGCGCCAAACCCGACGATCACGCCGAGAATGCTAAGAATATCCATTAGTTATCTATACGATTTCCAGTAATGATGGTGCAATCGCCTGCAGGGGAAGAATAGTATCGGCTAGTCCTGCCTTTGCGACCGCCATCGGCATTCCATAGATGACGCTGGTCGCCTCATCCTGAGCCCATACGGTCGAACCGTTACGCTTTAACAGACGCGCACCGTCACAGCCATCTGCCCCCATTCCAGTCAAAACCACCGCCAACACTTGATCGCGATAAACATTAGCTGCAGAGCCAAAAGTAATATCCACTGACGGTTTATAGTTCAACCTCTCATCTCCAGGCAATATTCGCACCAACCCTCGTTTTCCGACCATCATTTGCTGTCCGCCGGGTGCCAACAGTGCCACACCAGGCTTGACCATATCGCCATCGCAAGCCTCTTTCACTTCAATTTTGCAAAGGTCATTCAAGCGATCAGCAAAAGCGGGGGTAAACGATGACGGCATATGCTGGATTAGCAATATGGGCAGAGGAAAATTCCCTGGCAGTTGAGCAAGTACCTTCTGCAATGCCACCGGCCCACCCGTTGAAGTACCAATGACGAGTAAACTATAGGATTTAGGTGATGGTTTACTTGCTCGCTGTGGAGATGCAGCAATACCCGCGTCACCAGGTGGCTTAGCAACAGGTTTTGCTGCTCCTTTATCAGCCCGACCTAGGGCAGTACGAGTTGACCGCGAAGGAGATTCAGACGGCTTTGCCTCAATTGTTGGTGTGGTTTGTTGCGCAACTGAACTGCTTGGCGCTCCCCCTTTCTTGCCAGAACGAGCAACCGTCAGTATCGCATCAAATAAGCGTTTTTTTAGTGCAGATGAACTCTTTGCGATCTCTTCGAAATTTTTTGGCAGGTAGTCCACCGCCCCAGCCTCCAACGAGTCCAATGTCACCCGTGCGCCTTCGTATGTAAGCGAGGAAAACATGAGTATGGGCGTGGGCGTGGATGCCATGATTTGACGAACGGCGGTGATACCATCCATCACTGGCATCTCATAATCCATGGTAATCACATCCGGCTTCAGTTCCCGCGTTTTTTCAACTGCTTCCTTACCATTCGCAGCCGCCCCGATAACCTCAAGGTCTGGACTGGAACTAATTAGCTCTTTTAACCGGCGGCGAAAAAAACCCGAGTCATCTACAATCAGTACTTTTACCGCCATTCACTTTCCTCAACTCTGCCCACCTCAGTATCGTTCGCCCTGGTGGGTATCAATGGATTATCACCCAGCATAGCGCTTCAACATACTCGGGACGTCTAAAATTAATGCAATCCGCCCGTCACCGGTAATGGTGGCTCCCGCCATACCCGGCGTGCCCTGCAGCATTTTACCCAACGGCTTGATAACCACCTCTTCCTGACCAATCAGTGAATCAACCACAAATCCAACCCGCTGTGTACCAACAGACACGATAACAACATGGGCAGATTCTGATTGACCGTTATTTGGATTCGTTACTAACCAACGACGGAGATAAAACAGCGGCAGCGCTTTCTCACGTACCGTGACGACTTCCTGCCCATCAACCACATTGGTGCGTGTTAAATCCATATGAAAAATCTCATTAACACTGACCAAAGGTAAAGCAAAGGTTTGTTGTCCAAGCATCACCATCAGAGTGGGCATAATGGCTAGGGTAAGTGGCACCTTGATAATAATGCGGGTACCTTCACCGATTTTGGATTGAATCTCAATCGAACCGTTCAGCTGGGTGATCTTGGTTTTCACCACATCCATGCCAACACCACGGCCCGATACATCAGAAATCTCAATTTTGGTAGAAAAACCGGGCATAAAAATCAGATTGAAGCATTCTGTATCACTCAGACGTGCAGCAGCATCCTCATCCAATAGCCCTTTTTCAACCACCATTCCGCGCAATTTATCCGGATCCATACCGGCTCCATCATCAGTGATAGACAATAGAATATGATCTCCTTCCTGTTCAGCCGCCAACACCACAGTCCCCACTCGAGACTTACCAGAGCGCTCACGATCGTCTGGCATTTCGATGCCGTGATCAACAGAATTTCGCACAAGGTGAACCAATGGATCCGCCAATGCCTCAACCAGGTTTTTATCAAGATCCGTTTCTTCACCCTGTAACTCAAGCGAAATCTCTTTTTTCATATTGCGGGCTAAATCTCTCACCACACGAGGAAAACGACCAAACACCTTTTTAATGGGCTGCATACGCGTTTTCATCACCGATGTCTGCAGATCAGCAGTCACAACGTCCAAATTGGATACAGCTTTAGACATTTCTTCGTCGCCGCTTTTCAAGCCCAAACGGACTAAACGGTTACGCACCAACACGAGTTCACCAACCATGTTCATGATCTCGTCGAGTCGTTGCGTATCGACCCGGACCGTCGTTTCTGCACTACTGGCCGCAGATTCTTTAGCAGAACGACCCGAAGGAGCCGCTTTAGGTGCTGCTTTTTCTATTTTTTGTGGGGCTGCGGCCGATTTGGGAGTAGGCGCTGGTGCCGAAGGCTCATTAGAAACGGATACAGCCGAAGCCTCTGCCTTTGCTGGCTGAGTCGGTTCTACTTTTGAATCAGAGGCAGGTTTTTTGACATCATGACTTGGACCTTTGCCATCACCATGCAACTGATCCAACAAAGCCTCAAATTCATTATCATTGATAAGATTATCCCCTGCTGCACCCGCAGAAGAGGCAACAGGTTTGTCTGTTGCACCTGCTTCTACTCCTTGCTGTTCTTGAGCAGTGGGTTGTTGCTCCAAATGAGCTTCAGCCTTTTTAGATCCAGGCGCTGCACCACCGTGCAACTCATCCAGCAAAGCCTCAAATTCATCTTCGCCTATATCACTACTGGTTGATGCAAACTGTACATCTTCAGCTGGAGAGGAATCCGATGGCGCTGATGGAGCCTGACCTGAATCGGACGGTTTCGCCCCCCCCCCGTGTTTGCCTTTACCGTGAATATCATCTAGTAGAGATTCAAATTCATCATCGGATATTTCATCGCTCTGTTCTTTGGCAGCTGATTCTGCACCCTGTTCACTGTCGCTCTGAGGCGAGGGAGGCACTTCAGCGCCATCTTGAATAGCATCAAGAAATAGTTCAAATTCGGCGTCACTTAGATCACCGTTCTGATCTATTTTTGCTTGACTGTCAGAAGATTGCTTTTGATCACTGACCACCGGCTCTGCCACTTCTGGCTCAGGCGCAGGTGTGGCACTCACACTTTCCGCAGCTTCACCGCCTGCACTGACACCTTCCACCAAATCAGTCAGCCTCTGAATCAAAGCAGGATCAGCAGGTGTGGGTTCTTGGCGGTCCTGGACCGCGGTAAACATGTCATTTATCGCATCCAGTGCCTGGAGAGTAACGTCCATCAGTTCTGTCGTAACGGAAATCTTGCCATTTCGAAGATGGTCAAACAGATTTTCCGTAATATGGCAACAATCAACCAGCGCATTCAATTGTAAAAAACCAGCACCACCTTTCACCGTATGGAAACCACGAAAAATCGCATTCAGCAATTCTCTGTCATCCGGTCGTTGCTCTAAATCAACCAGCTGCTCCGATAACAGCTCCAATATTTCCCCTGCTTCTACAAGAAAATCCTGAAGAATTTCTTCATCTTCTCCGAAACTCATTCAAGTACCCCTTTGATTGACGTTTTCATCACGTCTCATTTTAAAAGCCCAAGCTGGACAATAGGTCATCAACCTCATCCTGGCCAGATACGACATCTGCTCTGTCCTCCGCCTTAATCTGAGGCCCCTCTGCTTCGCATATATCCGCCGTTTTCTCCCCTATCGCACCCCTATCTTCACGGATTACTACGCCGGTGATTTCTTCAACTTCTCCAGCCAAACGCACCAGTTCAACAAGACGCTCTTCAACCTCTTGCACCAAATGAATAACCTTTTTAATCACTTGACCAGTGAGATCCTGAAACCCCTGCGCCATCAGAATATTATTGAAATTTTCATTCAAACTATTGGCACCACTGTTGGCATGATCGAGAAACACATCAACCCGTTTGTATAGCTCACGAAACTCTGAAGGATCCATTTCGCGCCTAATTAATCGCCCCCAATCCTGTTTGAGTATGCTCGCCTCCTGGCTCAGATTAGTTGCCATCGGCATACCTTCCTCAACCATATCCATGGTTTTATTGGCAGCATCCTGTGTCATATTGATGACATAATCCAAGCGATCCCTGGCATTTGCCATATGGGACTCATTTTCATTTTCATTGTCGTTCGGTAAATTATACTTCTCAACATCTATCTGAAAATTGACAATCGCATCATGTAAACCACGAGTCAGTCGCCCGACCTCCTTATAAATGCTACGATCACGCACTTCATTGATCTTGAAGATCATTGATGTTGCGCCACTGAGATCTCCTTCATCCAATTTTTTAACTAAACTCTCGGCCGTTTCCCGAAGGTCGGAAAAAAGCTCGGTGGAACCGTCGGTATCATTGGTTTCCAACATATACAAACCCCATGCTTTTCATTAACCCGCGTCGACACGCTCAAATATTTTTTCAATTTTCTCTTTCAGTACAGCAGCAGTAAATGGTTTAACGACATAGCCGTTGACACCCGCCTGTGCCGCTTCAATAATCTGATCCCGCTTGGCCTCTGCAGTCACCATCAGAATAGGAAGATCCCTCAATCGATCTTCTGCTCTGACTGCTTTCAATAGGTCAATGCCCGTCATGCCAGGCATGTTCCAATCAGTAATTAAAAAGTCGAAATTACCGCTTTGCAACATAGGCAATCCAGTCACTCCGTCATCCGCTTCGTGGGTATTGGTAAACCCCAGATCCCTCAATAGGTTTTTAATAATTCTTCGCATCGTGGAAAAATCATCAACGATGAGAATCTTCATGTTCTTATCCAAAGCTATGCTCCATTCCACATATATTGATTTTCGACTTTCACCACTAAAGTCTAGTAGCAGATTTGTTGGTATCCAGTTTTTTGGCGAAAATGACATAGCACCACAGAAGAATTCGCCAAATTACTGGTTTAACACGGAAAATATTGCTGCTTTTTTGTTCGCAGCTGTATCCACATGCTGCAAAGCACAACAAATGAGGAATGATTCAATTCGAATGGGGAATGGCTCAGCTCAATTGCTTGGTCCAATCAGACATGCGTGAACGCAAACGAAGTGCTGCCTGACTGTGTATTTGGCTGACTCTGGACTCACTAACTCCCAATACCAGGCCAATTTCCTTCAAATTCAATTCTTCGTCGTAATAGAGCGCCAGCACCAGTCGTTCGCGCTCCGATAATTGGTCGATGGCCTTTGCAAGATGTTCACGCAACGAGGATTTTTGTAAGTTTTCTAACGGATTTGGCAGGTCTCCTACAAATTTTTCGCCACCGCCATTATCACCAAAACTCAACTCTTCATAGCTAAACAGCCGACTCCCACTGGTATCTTGCAGCATGCCATAGTATTCATCCAGGTCCACGTCCAATTCCTGGGCGACCTCCATATCACTAACATCTTTCCCTTCTCTGGCTTCAACCTGTTTGATCGCCTCGGCGATTCTTCGAGCATTACGATGCACCGATCGCGGAGCCCAGTCACCCTTTCGCACTTCATCAATCATAGCCCCGCGAATACGAATGCCTGCATAGGTTTCAAAACTAGCACCTTTTTTGGCGTCATAATTTCGTGCTGCCTCTAGCAAACCAATAATACCGGACTGCATCAGGTCTTCAAGCTGCACACTGGCAGGCATCCTGGCAAGCAAATGATGAGCAATGCGTTTGACTAGATGAGCATGGCGTTCCACCATTTCATCCATTGAATTCGACTGAACCTGGCTATACATTCCGAGTCCACCGTTTGTTGTCATTAATTCTGCCCGTGAGCGGGCTGAACCAGACTTTCAACAAAAAATTCAAGATGACCACGAGGGCTGGAAGGAATGGGCCATACATCTACCTTCTGCGCAAGAGCTTTGAACGCCAGCGAGGCTTTTGAGCGAGGGAATAGCTGATACACTGCACGCTGCTTTTGTACCGCTTTGCGCACGGACTCATCAAAAGGTATATGACCGACATACTGTAAGGTTACATCCAAAAAGCGATCCGTAACCTGCGTCAACTTATTAAATAGCTTCTGCCCTTCCTGGACAGATCTTGTCATGTTTGCCAACACACGAAAACGAAACATATTGTAATCGCGATTTAACAACTTGATCAGGGCATAAGCATCAGTGATGGACGAGGGTTCGTCACAAACAACCAGCAACACTTCCTGCGCAGCTCGTACAAAACTGACAACCGTATCCGAAATGCCTGCCGCAGTATCAATGATCAGCACGTCTAGTTGATTTCCAATATCACTGAAAGCATGAATCAACCCCGCGTGTTCTTGTGAACTTAGAGAAACCATTGACTGAGTGCCCGAGGATGCAGGAATAACCCCCACACCTCCCGGACCATTGAGAATGATATCCGATAACGGGCAATCCCCGCGAATCACGTCTGCCAGATTGTTTTTGGGGGTCAAACCCAGCAATACATCTATGTTGGCAAGCCCCAGATCTGCATCCAGCAATGCCACCCTACGCCCCAGATCCGCCAACGCCAGACTAAGATTAATCGAGACATTGGTTTTTCCGACACCGCCTTTTCCTCCTGTGACGGCCACAACCTGTACGGGATGGATACTCATTACGAAGCATAACTCCTTTAATAGTCAAAACGTTATATAGATTTATTGTAGCCCTGTTTTCACCTTTGCAGGGTTATCATCCGCCCTAAAAGGCTTTTTTTATGCCATCAGCACCCATTTACCGCTAAAGCCGCCTTCTCAGGGAGAGGAACAGTCCAGGAGGAAGAAAATTCGTCCGCTAACATCAGTTCATCAAGTTCCACACATTGAGCAAGTTTCACTGCCTGATTAACCAATGAACTCGCTTTGGCAATGTGAAGGTCATTGGGTACCTGTTGCCCATCAGTGACATAACTCAAAGCCAATCCCTTCTCACAAATCAGACTTAATAACCCACCCAAACTAGTGGTTTCATCAAGCTGACTTATCACACAGCTTTGTAACTCCACCGAACGGTAAGTTTCATAGGCATTTTCATTAACCTGAGCTTGAGCGCTGGCAGACAGTACAATGTGAGTATCCACTTTACTTTTCAGGTCGGCAAGAGCCTGTTTTTGATCATTCAACATGAGATCCTGCGCACCTAAACCGGCAGTATCAATCAGTATCAAATCCTTTGATCGCAGCTCATGCAAGGTAACCATCAGTCGCAATGGATTATCGATAGATTTAACCGGAACATTCAGTATACGACCATAAACACGCAACTGTTCTTGTGCTCCGATACGTCGTGTATCCAGTGAGATTAAGGCAAGCCCCTCTGATCCGTTTGCCATCACATACTGACTGGCTAATTTACCAATGGTTGTCGTTTTCCCGATAGCTGCAGGACCAACAAACGCGTGAATACCCCCTTGCAATATGTCTTTTCCAATTGTGCCGCCCATACACTCGGCAAATTGTTTCAAAACAGCGTGCCACCCCTGATCCAGGGTTGTTTGTGGTGTCACGATGGTTAATAGTTTTTGAATCAATCCTGCTCTTAAATCCATTTTCTTCAACCGCCGCCAAAGCGTTGCCTGAACCGGGTTTCTCTCGTTAAACGTCTTCCAAGCTGTACCATTGAGTTGATACTGCAACATTTGGCGCATACTGCTAAGTTCCTGCAACAAAGCTGCCAGCGACTCTCGCGATGCCGCATGCTCGGCATTCTGCGCAGGCGATGAAGAGTTGTGCTGTTGTACCAACTCACCCGTATTATCACCCTCCTCGTCATTCACCGATGTCTTTGCCTGCCAACCGTGCACGACACGACTATCATCTTTTACTGTCTTTTCAACTTGCACTGTTTGTTCAACTGCCGCCGGATATTGAATATCCTCTATCGTCACCACGGATTGTTTACATTCCGTTTTAGACTTCTGCCGCAATTTTTGTCGCATTTGCTGCGCTTGTTGACGAGACTGCTGCTGTACTCTGTCCAACTCGCGCGCGAGATATGAATTATCATTCTTAGTGCCTACTGGTTCTGCAGGTGTGTTCTTTTGCTCTTTCTGCTTAGAATTTTTCTTTTCAGCAGCGGGAGAGACAGCATTCACTATCTGCCTGCTTCCATCTCTCTTATTGTTACCGCCAGCTCGCACGCCATCACTGCCAGCATTTATTTCTGGCAAAGCATCTGAGGGCTTTGCTCCACTAAGCCCCTTACCCTCGCCGCCTGTAGATATCTTTATTGCTGACTGATCTAATGTGCATAACAACTCAATACCAGCAGCAACCTTCTTGTTGGAAAGTATAATGGCCTGCGGCCCCATTACATCCCGTACAGTGCTCAGCGCAGTACGCATATCTTTAGCAACAATTTTTTTAGCCTGCATAATCATCAGCCTCTCGTATATCGAACAATGGCGGCATCCTACTAACCAACGACTGCCTCAATAGTAATTTGTTTATCATCTGGAATTTCGTTGTAAGACAACACATGAATCTCGGACGTGCTATAGCGAACAAATTTCGCCAACATGCTTCTGATCGGCGCAGCAACCAGCAATACCGCCGTTTTACCTGCCATTTCCTGTTTTTGCGCCGTTTCCGTTACGGATCTCTGTAATTTTTCTGCCAGCCCTGGCTCTAGAACAGCCTCATCATCCGTACTTCCCATCTGTTTGGCTTGCTGAACAGACTTTATTAATATCTGCTCAATACCTGCATCAAGAGTGATAACTGGTAATTGATTATCATCAGCCGATACATTTTGTACGATCATTCGCCGTAATGATTCACGCACCGCTGCCGTCAAAGCGCTCGGGTCTTGACTCTTTGATGCGCTCGCTGCAATGGCTTCTGCGATGGTACGCATATCACGAATCGGTACCTGTTCGCGCAACAAGTTTTTCAACACTTTGAGCAATACTGCATGACTGACCGTATTGGGCACCAACTCCTCAACTAACTTAGGGGAACTCTTGGCAAGTTTTTCCAGTAGATGCTGAACTTCCTCGTGCCCCAACAGTTCATATACATGGCGCTGCAGCAACTGATTCATATGTGTGGCAACGACTGTGCTGGTATCAACAACGGTATAGCCTAATGTTTGTGCGTGATCTTTTTGTGATGATTCTATCCAGACCGCATCCAGACCAAAGGCCGGGTCTTGCGTTTCAACACCATCAATTTTGCCAAATACCTGGCCAGGGTTGATAGCCAGCTCTCTCTCTGGATACACTTCCGCCCCGCCTGCATTCACGCCCAATAAGGTAATACGATACGCATTTGGCGCCAAATCCAGATTATCGCGTATATGTACAGATGGGATAAGAAAACCAATTTCCTGTGATAGCTTTTTGCGTATGCCTTTAATCCTACCCAGCAGTTCGCCACCTTGGGTTTTATCCACCAATGGAATCAGTCGATACCCCACCTCAAGGCCCACCATATCGACCGGTTGCACATCGTCCCACCCCAACTCTGGCACCTCGGAAGCGGGAGCTTCTGAAACGACTTTTTCAACCGGTGCTGACTCCTCTAATATGACTTCCTCTTTTTGTTGGTTCCGGCGAAAGATAAGAAAAGCCAACCCACCAGCCAATGTTGCCAATAGAAGAAACGCCACATGTGGCATTCCGGGAATCACACCCATAATACCAAGAATACCCGCCGCCACAGCGAGCGCCCGCGGTGAACTGAACATCTGTGATATAACCTGTTCTCCCATATCACGAGAGGTACTGACACGGGTTACCATTATCGCAGCAGAGGTTGACAGTAACAGGGAAGGAATCTGGGCAACCAATCCATCCCCAATGGTCAGTAAGCTATAAACCTGCATGGCACGCCCAAACTCCAGATCATGCTGTAACATGCCAATGCCCAAACCTCCGATGATATTAATGACAAGAATCAATATGCCGGCCACTGCATCACCACGAACAAACTTGCTTGCCCCATCCATTGATCCGTAAAAATCCGCCTCTGCGGATACTTCCTCACGACGTGTTCGGGCTTCATCCTGTTCGATCAGCCCCGAATTCAAATCGGCATCAATTGCCATTTGCTTACCAGGCATGGCATCTAGTGTGAATCGTGCACTGACTTCAGAGATCCGTCCGGCACCCTTGGTAACCACGACAAAATTGATAATCATTAGAATCAAAAAGACCACCAAACCAACAGCATAGTTACCACCCACAACCACTTCGCCAAAGGATTGAATCACCTTACCGGCCGCATCACCCCCGGTATGCCCATCTAAGAGCACAACCCGAGTTGAAGCCACATTCAAAGACAGCCGTAATAATGTTGCAATTAACAAAATGGTGGGAAACACGGCAAAATCTAATGGGCGCAGGCTGTATACAGCGACCAACAGTACAACGATAGATAAAGCGATATTAAAAGAGAACAGCACGTCGAGCAGAAAAGTAGCAACGGGCAAGGTCATCATTGCCAACATGACCAACAGCAATACCGGCACGCCAATATTTCCGTTAGCCAAGGCTTTCAGGTTGGATAGAAAGTTATTCTCGATACTGCTTTCTGCCATGGGATTAACTGCTATAACGGGTTCAATTTATTGGCGATTTAGCTGATTTGAACCTTCTCCTGCAAGAACCTTTCCTACCTTCGCAAAAACCTTCCTAAAATTGTAAAAGTCCGCCATTTATCTATCAAATTGCAAATCAGGTGGAATATCGTAATCCGATGGTCGTTTTGGCTTGCGTCCCTGCCCCGGTCGATAACGTTTCAACTGATAGACATAGGCCAAAATTTGTGCCACAGCCAAGTACAATCCTTCTGGGATTTCCTCATCAAGTTCAGTGGTAAAATAAATTGCTCTGGCTAATGGCGGCGCTTCTAACACATACACGTCATGTGCATCGGCAATTTCACGAATCTTCAAAGCAACCTGGTCTACGCCTCTGGCTACCACCAGTGGTGCGCCATCACCTTCAGTATCATATTTCAAAGCAACCGCATAATGAGTTGGGTTGGTAATCACCACATCCGCTTCCGGCACCGCGCTCATCATGCGTCTTTGCGCTATCTCCCGCTGCAACTGACGAATGCGACCTTTTACTTCAGGCTTTCCTTCCATGTCTTTCATTTCGTCCTTCACTTCTTGCATCGTCATTTTCTGTTTGCGACTGTGGTCCCAAATCTGGTATGGAACATCCACAATCACAATCACAATGGTCGAAGCAGCCAATGCCAGAGCAGCCCAGCCCAGTATGGTCGTCGCATGAACAATAGCGGGTTTTACCGCCTCAGCAGCCACCGACATCATTTCTGCACTACTGTTCAGAATCAACATAACAGCCAGAAAACTGACGATGCTGACCTTAGCAATTGATTTGGCCAACTCAAGCAGGGAGTTCAATGAAAACATGCGTTTCAATCCTTCGATCGGATTGAGACGACTGAATTTTGGCGCCATCGCCTTTGCGCTAAACAACCAACCGCCAAGTCCGATAGGACCCACCAGGGCTGCAATCAACAGCACAAGAAATAGCGGAAATAAACCAACGCCCACCTCGGCAAAGGAACGTCCAAGATAGGCTAGCATTAAGTTATCGGAAGTCAGCAAACTTCTATCGAAGCTAAAGTTGAAGCGCATCATGCGCTCTAAAGTTGCAGCAATTGAAGAGCCAAACACCAATAGGCCACCGGTACCCGCTAATATAACCGCTGTAGTATTTAACTCCTTTGATCTGGCTACCTGCCCTTCTTCTCGCGCTTTTTCAAGTCGCTTGGGAGTAGGTTCTTCAGTTTTTTCCTGACTCTTATCTTCTTCAGCCATGCACGGATCACTTTGAATCTGCCGAGAAATTGACGATACGAATATTTACACGATGAATTGCGAGAAACATGCCATTTTGACTGAAGCGTTACAATTTATGGCTGTATTAATTGTCGCATATTGGAAAAGACATGCTCTGCGAGCACATTGTACTGCGGCAATATGGTTTCACTGGTAAGCCAGATCGTTGTTAAACCGACTAACAGTGAGAAGGGGAAACCCAGAGCAAATATATTTAACTGTGGCGCCGCACGACTCATAATACCAAAGGAAAAATTGACAGTCAGCAGGGTGGCCACTGCAGGCAATGCCATCAGCAATGCACTGGCAAACATCCACGTCCCCGAATTAAGGAGTTGCCAATAGTGAGCACTACTAAGACCCGTCG
This sequence comes from Gammaproteobacteria bacterium, assembly GCA_003353945.1. Lineage (GTDB taxonomy): Bacteria > Pseudomonadota > Gammaproteobacteria > Pseudomonadales > PIVM01 > PIVM01. The sequence continues at coordinate 29,129 of PIVM01000019.1, read as the reverse complement.
TCCCAATGGGAATGGTATGAAAGCTCTCCACCATAACCTCAATCATGACGAGATGGCCATTGGTCATCACAAACATCAGGGTAACGGCTATCAAATAGAACTGACTGACAATCGCAACTGAAATGCCATTGATCGGATCCACCATAGATGCAAAACCCAAGCCCATGTTCATGGCTATGATCTGCCCGGCAATAATGAATATATGAAAAAAAACATGAAATAAAAACCCCAACAAAATACCGATCAGGATCTGTTGCGCAATCAATAAAAGCGTATTGGCAGACAAACCAGTAAACGCTGGCAACCCAGAAAGATTGGGGGCAACTATAAGTGTGGTGAAGACGGCTAACAATAACCTGACACGAAAAAATACGACATTGGCACCAATCACTGGCGCGGCCATCATAAATCCGCTAATACGCGCAAATGGCCAGAGAAACTGACCGATCCAGCCTTCTAATTGAGAGAGATCTAGTTCAAACACAAGCCCATCATTAAGTTAATATCAAAGGAATACTCGTTAACACTTTATGAACAAATGCGACAACCTGCGCCGTGATCCATGGCCCCATAATCATAATCGACATCAGGGTTGTCAATAATCGAGGCAGAAAGCTCAAGGTTTGCTCATTGATTTGAGTTGCGGCCTGAAATACGCTGACGACCAGTCCAACTGCCAGACTGGGAGCAATAAGCAGCGTTGTAATCTTAACCACCAAATACAATCCTTCTCGCATCAATACAACAATAATGTCCGATTCCATTGTCCCAGCGCCTCACATACCAAAACTGGAAGCCAGACTACCAATCACCATAGCCCAACCGTCAACCAATACAAACAACATGATCTTAAAAGGCAGCGAGATAATTATCGGTGATAACATCATCATGCCCATCGCCATTAAAACACTGGCTATCACCATATCAATCACTAAAAACGGAATAAACAGCGCAAAACCAATTTGAAATGCCGACTTCAGCTCACTGGTCATAAAGGCTGGCACCAATACAAAAAATGGCACGTCATCGACGCTATTGATATTTTTTGTATCAGATAGGCGAACAAAAAGGCTGAGGTCACTCTCCCGGGTTTGCTCCATCATAAAACCACGAAAAGGCACGGCTGCTCTTTTGACGGCATCAAGAGAGGTGATTTGATTATTAATATAGGGTTGCAATGATGTTTCATTGACTTCAGTGAGTACAGGCATCATGACAAACACGGTTAAAAACAGCGCCATCCCCACCAGTATTTGATTGGACGGTGTCTGCTGCAAGCCAATCGCATGACGTAAAATGGCAAAGACCACAATAATTCGCGTAAAAGCCGTCATCATAATAACGAAGGAAGGCAGCAACGTTAGCCCCGTCATCAACGCTAAAATTTGCAGCGTCACCGTATAGTCCTGACCTCCTTTGCTGTTAGTCGTCACGGTAACTGCCGGAATGGCTGGAATGCCAACGATGGTCTGCCCGCTAGCTGCGTTATTACCCACGACCGTTGGGCTCTGCATTAAAGGGTCATTCATGGTGCTGTTTAACTGAATAGTTGTCGGATCCAGCGTCTGCGCAAACGTGGTATGAGCAGACAACGTCAGTAACAGGCCAAATAACAGCAGCAGATTGCGATACGGCAGACCCGCCAAGTCATATACTCTCATCGGTTGGCAACCTGACTCAGCGCTGATTTAAATTTGTTTGCGAAGTCTGGTGTTAAATCCTGCTGCTCCAGCGGCATAACCTGCTCATCAAACACATGTAACCTTGTTACGCGTCCTGGAGCCACACCGAGTAACATTTGTGTGCCGGCAACATCCACCAATACAATGCGCTCGCGCGTACCAAGAGACAGGCCGCTAAGTACACGCATCCTAGCAGCCTGTGCGAAACCGCCACCGTTTAGACGTTTAACCAACCAGGCGCAGCCATAAATCATGGCAATCACTGCCAACATTCCCAGCAGCATCTGCACGTAATGCGCAGCACCAAAATCCTGCACCGCTTCGCCCTGCGCAAAAACCAAACCGCCACTCGAAGACAATACCAACAACAGCACACATTGAAGTATCGACGACTTTATATAACGATTTACGTAACGATAAGCCTTGTGATTTCTGCTGACCAACATCTTCTTCTGCTCTTAACGCAATTTTTTGATTCGTTCAGAGGGACTGATAACATCCGTCATGCGAATACCAAACTTTTCATTAACCACAACCACTTCGCCATGGGCGATTAAAGTGCCATTAACCAATACATCCAGAGGCTCACCGGCCAATCGATCCAACTCAATCACTGATCCCTGATTGAGTTGCAGCAAATTACGAATAGTGATTTCTGTGCTGCCTACTTCCATGGAAATACTCACTGGAATATCCAAAATGACATCCAGATCTGGAGAACCCTCTATAGAGGCATTGCTGGGAACCAATTCATCATATTGAGCAGGACTGGCCTCTGGAGCTAAACCGGCTTGCTCGACAGCAGAGGCTTCGCCAGTCAACCCATCCGCTACGCCCTGCTCCGCTAACGTTGAATCGATATCCTCCTGCTCCGACATTGCAGCTGCCCATTCAGCAGCCATATCGTCTTGATTTGCATCTTCTTCATCATCTTTATCACTCATAAGAACTCTCCCACAACTCACGGATTTGTAGTTGGTATACTACACTCAGCGACTGATATTCTTTCCAACCTTATTTAAAACCTGCAAAGCCAGAAACCCCCGCGATGTGCCTATTTTTGTTTCATAGAGGGGAATTTCATTAGCCGTCAACGTAGCACAGCCAGGAAAATCAACCGGAATAACATCTCCAACCTGCAAATCCAAAATGTCCCGTAAAGTGATCTGTCGTTCAACGATATTACAATTTAAATCCACCTTGGCATCCATCACATCTTCTCTCAACGCAGTTACCCAGCGCTCATCCACATCGTCAACATCACTTTGCATACCTGCATCAAGCGTTTCCCTTATTGGTTCAATCATTGAATAAGGAACCGTAATATGAAGATCACCACCCCCACCATCAAGTTCCACATGAAAAGTACTGACGACCACAACCTCGCTTGGACTAACAATATTCGCCATAGAAGGGTTGACCTCAGAATTCATAAATTCGAATTCAATTGGCATGATCGTCCTCCAAGCCTCCGCCAAATCGATAAACACCTGGTCAATCACCATTTGAACAACACGTAACTCGGTTGGCGTAAATTCTCGCCCTTCGATCTTGGCATGACGTCCATCACCACCAAAGAAATTATCCACCAGTTTAAAAACCAGCTTTGCATCCAGAATAAACAGGCCTGTGCCTCGTAAAGGACGGAATTTCACCATGTTTAAACTAGTGGGTACGTAAAGCGTATGAACATACTCTCCAAATTTCTGAATTTGGATACCACCAACAGCAACATCCGCACTGCGACGCAGCAAGTTAAACAAGCTGATACGTGTATAACGAGCGAATCGTTCATTGATCATTTCCAGCGTTGGCATACGACCACGAACAATGCGATCCTGGCTGGTTAGGTCATAGGGTTTTGCTTCACCAGGCGCAAATTCCGGCTCTGTATCGACATCCCCGTCATCAACACCGTGCAATAACGCATCAATTTCGTCTTGTGATAATAGATCCTGCACTGCGTGTATCTACCTTATCAATCGTATTTGAAAAACCTGATGAATAGACGCATCATCACTGCATAACAAAATTTTCAAACAGTACCTGCTCGACACCACGGCTGCCAATTTCCTGCTGCAGTATTTCCTGAATCGCCATCAATGCTTTTTGGCGCAATAGTTCGCGCCCCTCGTCAGTATGCAGCTCTTCATACACCTCACCACTAAACAGCATCACCAGCCGATTTTTTACCAAAGGTAAATGCGCTTGCACAGCATCAATCGCTGCCATTTCACGCGACATTACCGTGACAGAAACCTGAAGAAATCGTTGCCTGCCCCGTGCCTGAAAATTGATAATAAATGGCGGTTTGATTGGGAAATAAATGGCTTCCTGTCGCACTTCAAGCTGTTCACCAGTAGCAGCTTCATCAGCAGCTTCCGTAGTTTCATCACCTTCAAACACTCCGAAGAAAAACAAAGTGCCCAATACCGAACCACCTACTAACAGCAATACGGCCACAGCAATGATGATTAGCTTAATCTTCCCGCCACCCGGTTTTTTTTCCTCACCGTCGGTCTTTTCTTCTTCCTGCTCAGCCATGACAAACTTCCGTCACTTTAACCCCCAATAAATCGTATTTGTTTAGTTTGAGCAAGACATGTGCCACACTGAACAACATGCGTATTTCACTGGAATTTCAATACATTAGACACGCAAAACAAGTGTGACAAAACATTGTCACTGTTTGCAGTGTAGCCCAGATTAAAACGATTAGTCGCCATAATCCTGCTCGATCAGGATGATGAACTTGGAATAGGATTTCATTATGCTATGAAGCCATGCCACTCTGAATAGAGCATAGGTTAACCTCTTTTAGCAAAGCAGATTGATGTGAGATTTGAGACAACAAAAAAACTGATGAAAAATTACTTTTTTACAGTCCTTGAAAGCGGTTTTCATCGCAAATCGAACGCATTTTATACAGCCGCCCTTGCAGCCCGATAAACCGTACGTTGAATCGTTTTCCTAAATTCGGTATCACTGAATGGTTTAGGCAGTATTGCCATGACTCCGAATTCAGCAAATAGCGGATAATACGACTCAGTCATGTTCCCACTGACTACCACGATTGCCAGCCTGGGTTGCTCATGCGAGAAGTCACGCATTAAATCAATACCAGACGGCCCGGCACAATCAAGAACAATATCAACAACGGCAATATCATATTCATGCTCGCGAAAAGCGGTTTTTGCCTCAAACGCCGTCTTACAGCCCGTTGAGGCAAACCCTGGCATTTTATCAATCACATCACAATATTGCAGTTCAGATACATCGTCGACAACTAACACATCAACATTTCCAGGCTCAATTACCTCGCCATTCATGGCCCGAACGATAGCAGACGGCAATTGGGTATATTTATCTATGTTGACGTATGTATTGGCATTAAGTAAATGCACAATACTAAACTGTTGCAACTTGTCAATTGACTGACCAACCAATACCAGCTGCACAGGTCGGTTTAAGACATTCGTTTTTCGCGCTGAAAGCCCGTCAATCAACGTATATTCACCTGGATCATGCACCGTAAGATCAAGCCCGAGCATAACCATATCAAAATCGATTCGCTCCATTAACATCAAGGCAGCGTACATATCCGTTGCAACTTGAAAATCGAGCTTATTGCTTTTGACCAACTCTGACATGGATTGGTGCAAAAAACCGACGTGAATCGGTGGCAGATTGACTATCAGTACACGAAACGTGCTTTCTTTGAGCATCTGCTGATATAGATGGATTTCCTCGCGATCCATTTTCATACCTCAGTGTTGCAGTTTGCCTTCCTTCGATCCCCACAGAAAACGAGACAACCCCTGCTTGTAATATTAGTAGACGCCCTTTAGCTCATCAAGGGATATAAGATTGTTTTTTAACCTATTCAACCCCTCTATCTTTGTGACCATTTAAGCCTCCAGTTGACAAAAACTGATGGATACCTACACACAAATAATGGGACTAAAGAGCCGTTTTGTTTTTGCTAGGGCGAAAGCGACCGAGCAATTTCCATTTGAGCACTCATCACAAATAAGGTCAAAGAAATTTTTTTTATAAGGTCTGAAACAGACTAATACTCAGGAATCTAACCGAGTGCAGCGATCGTAGTCTTAAGATCTATGATTTACTGTTATCATTGAGTGCAAATAAAATGCTTGAGAAAACCGTGCCCCACTCGTTCACAATACTACCCAAATTACCCATTTCTTCGGTGATTGACCAACTGAGAAACACCCTGACTCAGCGCCATGAACTTGTGCTTGAAGCTCCCCCTGGAGCAGGTAAAACTACTCTGGTACCGCTGGCATTGCTGGATGAAATGTGGTTGGCAGGACAGCGCATCGTAATGCTTGAACCACGCCGCATGGCCGCCCGCACGGTAGCTCAGCGCATGTCAGACCTACTCAATGAACCTGTCGGAAATACGGTTGGCTATCGAGTTAGACAAGATAATCGAATAAGCAAACACACACGCATTGAGATCATTACCGAAGGCATCTTGAACCGCATGCTATTGCAAGACCCGTCTCTGGAAGGTATCGGTCTTCTGATCTTCGATGAATTTCACGAACGCAACCTGAATTCAGATGTAGGGCTGGCGCTTGTTTTACAGGGCCGAGAAATATTCCGTGAAAAACAGAGCCCTCTACGCATATTGGCAATGTCAGCAACGCTCGACGGACAGGCAATTGCTACCTTGTTGAATGATGCACCGGTCATACGCAGCACTGGCAGGATGTTCCCCGTTAAGATTATTTATGGGAAAGCAAAGCGCTACGATGAGAACATCATTGAAATCGTTATCGATACCTTATTCAAGGTTATCGCCAGACACAACGGAAGCATTTTGGTTTTTCTGCCGGGCCAAGGTGAAATCAATAACGTGATGCAGCGACTCCGTGATCGTTTTTCAAAACAGGATAATAACAACATAGCTGTCTTACCACTTTATTCTGCTCTTAGTCTACGCGAACAACAGCGCGCAATAGAACCGCTGGAACAAAACGAAAGTGACAAGAATAAACAGCCGTACAAACGTAAAATCGTGCTGGCAACTGATATTGCCGAGACCAGTCTCACGATTGAGGGCATCAATATTGTTGTTGACGCCGGCCTGTGTCGCGAACCCCGTTTTGATCCCGCAACAGGAATGACCCGTCTACAAACCCAACGCGTAAGCAAAGACTCGAGCGTACAACGCATGGGCCGTGCAGGTCGCCTCGCAGCAGGTTATTGTTATCGATTATGGAGTGAAGAGCAGCAAAATCAACTGATTCAGCATTCTATACCACAGATAATGCAGGCGGACCTAGCCCCACTTGCACTGCAATTGTTAGCCTGGGGCGTTAACGATATCAACGAGCTGAAATGGCTTGACCTGCCTCCTGCTGGAGCGATGAGCCAGGCACTTGACCTACTGTCTCGGCTTGGAGCCATAGATAAGAACAGCAACAATAAAATATCAGCGAGCCAGAATCAAACATACACAGCTTTACAGGATTGGAAGCTCAGCTCTCACGGCAAGCAAATGGCAAATGTCCCAACGCATCCTCGACTCGCCCATATGCTGCTAAGCAGCAGACAATATGATCTAACTGAATCAGCAGCAACACTGGCAGCGTTACTGTCGGATCGCAGTCCGCTCAACCGCGAATATGGCGCTGATCTATCACAACAACTTGCCGTTGTGATGGGTGACACCCCTTGTAATAGTCAGCACAAGGCTTGGCTCAAACGAACCCAGCATCAGGCCAAAACCTTTAAGCAGCTAATTGAAATAACCCCTATCCAAAAGGCAGGCAATCAATCCAACTTGGCATTACATGAAAATGATGCTATCGGCTTTCTGTTATCTTGTGCTTACCCAGACCGTATAGCCCACCGTAAACCAAAAAGCATAAACCACTACCTACTCAGCAATGGACGCACAGCAACACTAGACTCACAAAACTCACTGAGCAACAATGAATGGTTAGCCGTCGCAGAACTTGGCGGCCATCTTAACAAAGACGGCCGAAGCCGTAATGATCGTATTTTTTCCGCCGGTGCATTTAACCCTCGCTTATTCGATCATCAGTTAACAGAACTGGTAAAAGAAAGAGACACCCTGCTCTGGGAAGAAAAATCCGATAGATTTATTGCCGAACATATTCGTGCAGTCGGAGACCTTGTGATTTTCCGCAAGCGTATCGAACACCTCCCACCGGAAGCAAAACAGACAGCACTAGTTGCGCTAGTTAATAAACGCGGCTTGAATATTCTACCCTGGGACAACACTCTTCGTCAGTGGCAAGCTAGAGTCATGCTGCTTCGCTCTCTTGCAAGCAAAAAACCGGATGACCCACAATGGCCCGATGTATCCGACCAAAGTTTAATGTTATCAGTAGAACAATGGCTTGGCCCTTTTCTTGATCAAGTCAGTAACCTCAGCGATTTCCAAAAACTCGATCTGAAGACAATACTTGGCAATTTACTGCCATGGCCCCTAGCTCAAAAACTCAAAGAACTGGCTCCCTCAACAATCAAAGTACCATCGGGCTCGAACTTAAGCATCGACTACACGCAAACTCCACCGGTTCTTAGCGTCAAACTGCAGGAGATGTTCGGTTGCCAGACCACACCTTGTATTGCTAATGGACAAGTAAAATTGATGCTACATCTGCTATCACCTGCTAGGCGACCGCTACAAGTCACCCAGGATTTATCCGGCTTTTGGTGCAACAGCTATACCGAAGTCAGGAAGGAAATGAAAGGTCGATACCCAAAGCACCCCTGGCCAGACAACCCATTGGACGCGCAACCAACAAAATACACTAAGCACCGCCCACAGTAGCTTCAGCCATTTTTCCAGGTGGGAATTGCTCTCTTTTTACGGTATCTCCAGAAGATTATGGCATTTGCGGCAAAACGTTCTTTTAGGTATATTGTTTCACCCTCAAATTGGGAGGCATTCCTTGGATAAGTCAAAATATTTTTACCGCATCACTGTGTTCACTCACCATACTGGCGATGTAGCGTTGGTGAATGTACGGCAGGGAAACCAGCTTCATCCACTCAATGACTGGCTGGGTAGTATTGTCAGCCTGGCAGACGGTCAACACACGATTGAGAATTTTGTTGACTATATAAGCGGCCAATACCCGTCTGGGGCACCTGATGATCTGGAAACCCACATTGAGTCGTTGTTTCAGCATTTGATAGACATACAAGCCATTCGACTTTGCAACGACCCTGTTGAGATGCCCTATTATTTATCGATTCCTGCAGAGGAGCAGGATATTGAGAAAGCCAAACAGCTAATGCTGGAGGATGGTTATATTTGAGGACAACAGCTGTGAGATGCGAAACACCTCATAATGTTTATAGCTATCACCGTTTACTCGCATTTTTGCACTTCAATCAGATCACTATCAATAGGTTCCAGCAACGGCCTAACCTGTTCCGCCGTTGAGTTGAACCAGCAATCAATATTCTCTGGCAATATCAGTAGTGGCATACGGTCATGAATCTGGGCGCAACGATTATTTGGATGTGTTGTTAATGTAACGAGCTGCGCACCTTGATCATAGTCATAAAAGATACCGGCCATTAAAAAGGGAAAACCATCTGCATGCGTAAAAGAATACTTTTGTTTTTTTAACCCACCCGCATTATGCCATTCATACCAGCCTGTACATGGAACGAGGCAGCGATTTGTGGTAAATGCAGTCTTGAAGGTTTTTTTTGTCGCAACTGTCTCGCCCTGCGCATTGATAAGTAGTTTTTTTGACCAGCTCGGTTTAATTCCCCATGTCGTATTAAGCTGTTGCAAAGAACCGCTGTAAACGACGGTTGCCACTTTTTGGGTCGGTCGAAGATCCGTATTCGTCTTTGCCATAAATGGAATGCCCAGATGATCGCATATCCACTGCACGACAGGATCATCTGTTACATTCAAGCGGCCACACATGGTTTAGCATTCCTATCGATTCTCATTTTTCACATTTTCTTGTTTCGGCTCAAGCTACTGTGCAGGGATATTTATGTCAAACAGGCCAATATTGTAATTGCACCTTATGGGCCACATCCTTATGACGAGTATTCTATGAGCCCTTTCCCCAGCCAGCAATGGCCTTTTTTATTGATTACCCCCCTGATTTCTCTTGAAACTTTAGCGGACTACCCTTATCTAATAACCCGTAATACTATACTTTGGTTGAATTGCTTGATTTTATCAGCCAGCACAGTATTATCGTAACCCACTGATTTCCAGCATTAAGATAATTACCCGGAGAAAAACCTCATGCAAAACAGGCAGATACTTGACTCACAAAGCACCAGCATGGAATCTGTGCTAGCAACAAATAAGGTGCTTAAAAACACCTATTTGCTGCTTTCAATGACGTTATTGTTCAGCGCTGTGACGGCAGGTATTTCCATGGCGCTTAATCTTGGGCATGGCGCAGCTTTGGCTTGCACTATCGGTGCCTTCATTCTGATGTTTGTCGTCCACAAAACAGCCGATTCCGGCAAGGGCCTCTTCTTTATCTTCGGTTTTACCGGCCTGCTGGGCGCCTCTCTCGGCCCCTTGCTTAACCATTACCTCGCCATGCCAAGTGGACCGGAGCTGGTCTTGCAAGCATTGGGTGGCACAGCCATCATCTTTTTCACCTTGTCCGGTTATGCACTGACAACCCGAAAGGATTTCTCCTTTATGGGTGGATTCCTGATGGTCGGCCTTATTGTGGCCGTAGTAGCCATGATAGCCAATATCTTTTTGCAAATTCCCGCACTCCAATTAGCGTTATCCGCAGCCATTATCCTGATTATGTCGGGTTTGATTCTGTTTGATACCAGCCGCATCATTCACGGCGGCGAGACCAACTATATACGCGCTACAGTGTCCCTTTACCTTAGCATTTATAATATCTTCATTTCACTATTGCATCTCTTGGGCATTTTTGGCGGTGATGATTAATTAGCGATTCACACAACAAAGCCTCGGCATTCAACGCTGGGGCTTTTTTATTTCCACTGACGAGTTTCATGGTCCTTTTTCCAACACAATGATTTTCTCTATCCTTATTATGGGCAGCCCCTACTCCACCCAGTCAGTGGAAACCGGCTATCGATTCAGCGAAGCTGCTCTGTCCAGTGGCCACCAGATTTATCGGATCTTTTTCTACCATGACGGTGTTCACTGCGCCAATAGCCTGTCAACACCGCCTCAGGATGAGGACAATCTGCCAGAGCTATGGCAACAGCTCACAACACAATATCATGTCGACGTTGTTGTCTGTGTGGCATCAGCCTTGAAACGAGGCATTCTTGATCAAAAAGAAGCAGAACGTTTTGACAAGGACCACTTCAACCTGACAGAGCCCTTTGAGCTATCAGGCCTTGGCCAATTGATAGATGCCTCTGCGCATTCAGACCGGGTGATTACCTTTGCCAGCTGAACAAAGAAAAAAGATCCTATTTGTGATGCGTCATGCTCCTTATGGCCGCTCATTAGCCCGTGAGGGACTTGATGCTCTAATGGCAAGCGCTGTTTTTGACCAGGATTTATCTTTACTATTTATTAATGACGGCGTCTTTCAATTAAAAGAGAGCCAAAATACAGAATCCATTCGGCAGAAAAATCTGGAAAAAATGCTCGCTGCGTTGTCTTTATACGGTGTCAATGACATCTTGGTGGATCAACAAGCCTTAGAACAGCGTCAGCTATCGGTGGAAGATTTATCATTACCCGTCATTACGCTGAGTGCTACAGAAATCGCAGATTTATTTCAACAACAACACGTTATCTTCCAGTTTTAATATGGTACTCAATATAATCAACAAATCACCCTTTTCACACTCTGCCTTTAGTGAATGCCTTGCAGTGCTGGGTGACAATGACAGAGTATTATTGATTGAAGATGGTGTTTACGCTGCACAGGCCGACACTGAATATGCTAAAACAATCACCGCGTTAGCTGGCAACAACCAATTTTATATACTGCAAGCAGATGCTCAAGCAAGAGGTATTGCGGACCGGATTAACCATGACGTACAAGCGGTCGATTATACGCAGTTTGTTGAATTGACCACAGTCTGCAATGTGGTACACAGCTGGTACTAAAGCATGAGCACACTGGTAGATGCAGACGGTAATCCGGTCAAATTTGACAAAGAGGGATATCTACGACATATCAATCAATGGAACCCATCGGTTGCAAGCCATATAGCTGAAGCTGAAGGTCTGACATTAACTGAAGATCACTGGGAAATTATCTTTCTGTTAAGAGGTTTTTATACGGAGTTTGATCTCTCACCGGCAATGCGACCTCTGGTAAAATATGTCAGCAACAAGCTGGGACCGGATAAAGGCCGCAGTATCTACTTGATGCAGCTGTTTCCTCAAAGCCCAGCAAAATTGGCTAGCAAAATCGCAGGCTTACCCAAACCAAGCAATTGTCTATAAGGTGTCAGATGACACAATCTCTCGGTATTGAACCAGCGAGCGACTGGTGTTCAGTAGAACAGGGCGATAAAAGTTTGTTATAGCCGGTTCAACCTATGTCGATTCATAACCGCTGGGGTTGCTGGATTGCCAGTTCCAGGCATCTGTAGTCATATCCTCGAGACCCTTTTCCGCCTGCCAGCCAAGCTCTGTTTTTGCCAATGTCGGATCTGCATAACAACTGGCAATATCGCCGGCACGCCGCTCGACAATTTTGTAAGCAACTGTCCGACCGCAGGCCTTTTCAAAAGCGGCAATCATTTCCAACACTGAATAGCCCTGCCCTGTTCCCAGGTTATAGATACCAATTCCGGGTTTTTCTTCGATCTTTTGCAGCGCTTTTAAATGACCCAAGGCCAAATCCACCACATGAATATAATCTCGAACACCAGTGCCATCGGGAGTGGGATAATCATTGCCAAAAACAGATAACTGCTCCAATTTACCCACGGCCACCTGGCTGACATAAGGCAGAAGATTATTGGGTATACCCTGGGGATCTTCACCAATCAAACCACTGTGATGCGCCCCCACCGGATTAAAATAGCGCAACAAAATTACATTCCAATCTCGATTGGATATTTGCAGATCTTTTAAAATTTCCTCTATAAACAGCTTGCTTCTTCCGTAAGGATTAGTTGCAGATAAGGGAAAATCTTCTCGAATGGGTACAGAGGCCGGATCACCATAAACCGTTGCAGAAGAACTAAAGACAATATCACGCACGCCCTGGTTTTCCATCACCTCGCATAATGTCAAAGTACCTTCAACGTTGTTTTGATAGTACAGCAACGACTTCTCTACTGACTCACCCACCGCTTTAAGCCCGGCAAAATGAATCACCGCATCAATCGAATGCTCAGAGAAAACTGTATTCAAGCCCTGTCGATCACGTAGATCGGTATGATAAAAATCAATCTTCTTTCCCGTGATCTTTTCCACCCGCCGCAATGCTTCTTCATGACTATTGGACAAATTATCCACAACCACAATCTCAAAATCGGCGTTTAGCAATTCAACACAGGTATGACTGCCGATATATCCGGCACCACCGGTAACGAGTACTTTCATAATCCTTGTAATCCGCTGCTACAAAACGACGCTTATAGTCACATAAAATTACGTTAGACTCTATGCTATTTTCCACATTCAATTTCCCGTAACACTCTGTCGGCCTATAATAGGCAACCTAGTTCTGCACAATGCAATTTCCATCCCCCTCAAACTGGAGACAACATGCCACTCAGTGCCTATCAACCCGGCGAGTACCAAATTCTGCTAAGCAAAAAACTAAAGCAGATCAAAAGTGATTTTGCCGAATTTAACATTCCTGAACCCGAAGTGTTTGATTCACCACTACAACACTATCGTATGCGTGCGGAATTTCGTGTCTGGCACGAGGGGGACGAAAGCTATTTTGCCATGTTTCGCCAGGATGACCCCAAAACGCCCCATCGCGTTTCTGACTTCCCCATCGGTAGTAAAGCAATAAACCGTCTAATCAAGGTCTTACCCCAACAACTTCAATCAACACCTATTCTTCGACAACGCCTGTTTCAAGTGGAAATATTAAGCACGCTAAGTGGTGAGATATTACTGACGCTTATCTACCATAAAAAACTCGACGATGCATGGATGAATGAGGCAGAAAAACTCGCACAGCAACTTAACATTGAACTGATAGGTCGAAGTAAAAAACAAAAAGTGGTTGTCACCAAAGACTATGTGACAGAAACCCTAAACGTGGCAGGCAAATCCTATCATTATCAGCAACTCGAAGGCAGTTTCACTCAACCCAATGCGGAGATCAATCAGAAAATGTTGCACTGGGCTTTGGAACAATCACATAAATTACAGGGTGATTTACTGGAACTCTACTGCGGCAACGGGAATTTTACCGTTGTCCTAGCTCAGAATTTTCGTCAAGTACTGGCGACTGAAATATCGAAAACCTCAGTGCGCTCTGCCCGAGAAAACCTCAATTTAAATCACATCGACAACGTAGATATTGTCAGAATGTCCAGTGAAGAGTTTACTCAAGCGTTGAATGGTACAAGACCCTTTCGTCGATTAAAGGAAATCGACTTAAACAGTTATGCATTCTCAACCGTACTGGTTGACCCACCCCGGGCAGGATTGGATGAGAATACCGAAGCACTCATCAGCCGATTTGACAATATCCTCTATATCTCCTGCAACCCCGAAACCTTAAAACGTAATCTAGAAACGATCACGCGCACCCATCAAGTGGCAAGCCTCGCCTTGTTTGATCAATTTCCATACACTCGCCACATTGAATGCGGCGTGCTATTACGCAAAAAAGAGCTCTAGGAGCCTGTCTGGGACTATTTCTATTCAGACAGAGTTGTAAATTGATAGTCATTTTCTGTAATGACCGCCTGACACTGTTCCTCTGAAACCGTATCGTCTGCAGTAACAAGCACTGATTTATCTGAAAAGGACACAGTAGACGATACGCCTGGTATCGCGTTCAACGCATTCTGTAAGCCTTGCGCACAATGATCACAGCTCATTCCCTCTATACGATAACGATAAGTTTTCATGGATAATGCCCTATTGACTTGAATATTGCCGCTATTGTCGTGCCTGTCGGGATAAATGCCAATACCCCCACCTAATATTGTTCAATAATCAAGCCTCCAGCTTGTGGATAACTTCCTGGATAGTTTTTTAAGGCAATAAAATACCTGAGCGTTGCAGATGGGAAAAATTAACCCCACAAATTAACGCTTTTTATTTTTTTCTCTATTTTTCATGATGTTACAAATTATCAAGAAAATACTGCTATGTTTCTTATAATATTTTTTTACTAGCAGATCGAAGAAAGCAAACTGTGCATAAGTAAACTACAGCTGCAAAAAACCTGGAACCCTATGCGGGCTGCGGTACCTCTTCTTGAGTCAGCGCCTGATAGCGTTGTTCCAGTGCCTGATAGAGATCAGAAGCAAAGTTATCCTTTGTCGAATCCAGTTCTTTCAACACATCGATCAGATGTTCATTATCCTCCCGGCCTTGCCACTGCTTTATATAAGTACCCTTCTGATATCCATTATCCTGGCGAAAGAAATTTAACACATTTTTTCCAACATAAGCTTCATACAGATCGGAAAAATCCATCTCTGCTGCTTGCAACAAGGACCAGAATAGCGCTATAGAAAAACGACGGTTTGACAGCACGTCAGCGGCCAGCGCCTCCGTTGCCGACAGCACATCGCATTGGACGATCTCTGCACTCTCCAGTTCCTTGGTCATATCAGCAGCAATCTCAGCTATTTCCCTGCCATCAAACAGCATACTCATCCCAAAATGCCAGATATCAACAATTTCGAGCCTGACCTGCTCCATATCAGCATTCTGTTTTTTCCACCATTTATACCCGTAATGGTCTATCAACTCCCCACATTCTAGCCACAATGCTCGATACCATTCGAAATGCTGGTCTATCCAGTCAGGATGAACCTTGGTGTTCATCCTATTCTGCATGCTCAGCATAGTCTCGAAAGAATTTTGCATGATGACTAATCTCTATAACTGGTCGGTGGCTGGATAGCTGAAGGATGATTCTAACCTAATCTGTCACTCCGTCAACTGAGATCTTTGGTAGTTTAATCGAGAGCTGCGGAAGTATTTCACTACATTCAAATATAGCGTTTGACGCTTGAACCCGAGGTATCTATTATCCATAACAACTCAATAATGGATATGATCCCAAGATGAGGGAATATCGTGCAGCAACGGCTTAACCTCCTCCCTTGGCTCCTGTTAGTTATCCTGTTTATACCCTTATTACTGGTACCCTTTGCCAGTAAGTTTCCGGCAGGTCAACTACCAATTAATGGCGGCCTCACTGACCCGGTCAATTATTCCCCGGAGCTTCTTCTCTATCAATCCCAGCAGAGCATACCGGATTCTATCGATGATTTGATCAACGGCCAATCGGAACGCAATTGGGTAAAAAACGACAAGACTTATGTCAATCACGGTTTTGTTATGGGAACTCACTGGATTTCAACCACACTGAATAATCCCACCTCTGACCCAGTTGAATTGATAGTGGAATTTAAATACCCGCGCATCGAATCGCTCAGCCTTTATCGCCTGGACAACGATCAAAGTGAATATCAAACAGTCTATGAAAACCGTGGCATTAACAATCCCAACGCCATAACAGATATTGACTACCGCACGGTCGTTAATCATATGGAGTTGAAAGCCAATTCGCAGGCACGCTTGTATTGGCGAATTGACCATAAAGGGGATTTACGTTATCAGGTCAAACTCTGGTCTCCCGACGCTTTCACCAACTATGTGCAAAAGGAACAACTGTTTTTTGGCATCGTCTACGGTCTGTTGATTATGCTCGTATTTTACAATCTATTTGTCTTTTTTCACTTCAAAGAAAAAAGCCACCTTTATTTTGTTGTTTATGCAACCGTCTCCATTTTCTACATTGGCGTTGTAGAAGGACATATCTACCAATTCCTCTATCTTGTTTCCATCAATTCAGGCTTATGGATTTTACTTTTAGTTCTTGCAAGTACACAAATCAGCTTTGCCTTATTTGCAAGACGATTTCTCAATTTGCGCCGTTGGGCTGACTCTCTTCACATGAGCATTTTACTGCTTGCCTTAGCCAGTGCCTTTTTGTTTATCATCGGTATGTTCAGTCCCGTGCCACTTTTCATCTACATTACTGCCATCATTTTATCCATTGCACTTTATGCCTTGGCAGCCTTTGCCAGCTATAAAATTTGGCGACAAGGTGTAAGCTCTGCGGGTTATTTTGGTATTGCGGTATTGTTTCTCGCCGTATCACTCAGTGCCGGATCGCTGTCAGCAATGGACGTTATACCGATACCGGAATTACCCTACAATTTCATGTCCATAGGTCACCTCGCCATGATTCTCATATTTGGCTTGGCACTTGCTGACAAAATTAAACAGCTTCATGAAGAGCGTGTCACGGCCAGCATGGAGCTCGTAAAACTAACAGAGGAAAAACTTAAAACCAATGTCGATTTTTATAAAAACAAGATCCAGGAAAATGAACTTGAACTCTCTGCAGAAGAATCAATCATTGAGAATCGAGCAAAAAGCGAATTCCTAGCAACTATGAGCCATGAAATTCGCACTCCTATGAGCGGCGTGCTCGGCATGACGGAACTTCTTAGTGATACCAGCTTATCTCAACAGCAGCAGCATTATGTGCATTCCATTCATAATTCTGGTCAGGCTCTTATCAGCGTTATCAATGATTTATTAGATTACTCAAAAATAGAAGCTGGAAAGATGGAGCTGGAATCAGTTGTTTTTAATCTTGAAGATCTGGTTGATGACTGCATCTCGATTTTTGCTCTAAAAGCGGCTGAGAAAAACCAGGATTTTATCGGCTTTATTAAACCAGGAACACATTTCATTCTAAAAGGTGACCCAACCAAACTACGACAGATTATTCTTAACATGTTAGGCAGTGCGCTGAATTTTTCCAACGAGAGTGAAATCTCCTTATTGGTTTATCAAACCGAGAAGAACTCCATCAACAGCGTGGAAATTCGTATTGAAATACTAGGCTCCGATTTCACCCTGAATAAAGAAGAAAAAGCCGCACTATTCCAACCTTTTGCACATTCCGAGTCATCAAGTTCGCGAAAATACAGCGGTGGTGCCAATCTGGGGTTGGCTGTCTGCAAACAACTTGCTGAATTGATGCACGGAGATATTGGCATTAGTAGTAGCGAAGAAACAGGAACCACGTTCTGGTTTACAGCTCGCCTAACCCTGCCGCATAGCGATGAAAAACTCGAAATAGTGGATCGGGCTAGCGTATTGCGGGGCAAACGCCTACTGGTCATTGACAAACATAGTGCTTTCTGTGACCTTATCTCAACATTGACACAATCCTGGGGGATGAGCACCGACATCAGCCAAAGTATCACCGATGCGGAAGAAAAACTTCACCAAAGCCAGCAAACTCAAAACCCATACAATTTACTTGTATTACCTTGTGATACAGAAGATACAACGTTTGCGCCGACCTTCAATGCACTGATTGAAGGTCGTTTTGGATATCTGCCACGTTTGATAGGTTCAGCGCCTTCCAATCGTTTGCACACAGAAAATGCAATGTCAGCAGGGTTTTCACATTTTCTCCTCAAACCACTTACGAGCAAACAACTCTTCAACACTTTATGTGAGTCTCTTGGTATTACATCTAAATCGGACGAAGATACTAAACAAGCAGAAGATCCACAGCACAAATACAGTCACTTGAAAATAATGGTGGCTGAAGACAATAACGTCAACCTGATGGTGATTGTTGGCTTGCTCAACAAATTGCATATTCAACCCATCACCGCTGGGAACGGCAAGGAAGCACTTGCCTGCTATGCAGAACACAAACACTTTGACCTTATTCTGATGGACTGTGAAATGCCGGATTTAGACGGTTATGAAGCCACCCGTGAAATTAGACGGCTCGAAGAAAAGCCCTTGGCACACCACACACGGATTGTCGCATTAAGCGCCCACACAGTAGACGAGTATAAAAGTAAAGCTCTGGCCGCCGGCATGGATGACTATCTGACCAAACCCATCAACAGAGAAGATATCGAACGCATTTTACAGCATCACTTGCCGGACAAACAAAACGGTAAAGCTGGTACAGAATCAACCAAACAGTAATTCCTTCACCCAATAACGAGGCGAGATGCTATTTTTTATTCCATTTTTTATCGTCAATTTAACCACAACACACAAATCGTCTGATAATAAATAATGCGGTTCGACACACCATCAAAGTATTTAGATACTACTGAAACAGCAACACTCTATAAAAAACGGACCAACTATAAGAAATCATTCTTACATTGTGCGCTTTTCTTACTATAAACCATGCAGGTAACCCCTTCAGCAAATTGATTCGAATATTTAACATCAATTTAATCCCTGCATTTTGTTTTGGTTCTACTAGAATGTAAATAAAGTTCAATACGTTACCGTCGTGTATTTCACAGAAAAGCACACCATCTCATTACTTAGGTGACCCTAGGCTTTTTTTGAGAATCCGATTTGATAACCGGGTAGCATTTTACTTGCGAGGATACTTTATGAACCAATGGCCATTGAAGGTTGCTACGATTTGCCTGAACAGCCGATCACTAAAGGCATTTGAACTCTTTTTTAAAAGCTACTGCAATGGCAAATTCAGTTTTGTGGAGTCACAAAAAGAATCCCAACTCTGTATTGTTGATTTCGACCATCCTAATTCAATGAAACAATTTTTCGATTTTAGAGATGAAAACAACTCCGCACCAGTAATTGGGCTGTCAATCTTAAACACCGATCATTCCTACGAAAATACAACTATGCTTCGAAAACCTATCAAGCACGATGATTTGAAAAAGTTGTTATCCTCATTCGGTTATGAGAGTCTCAATGCAATTAAAGAAAAAACACCTGATGCTAGCACTGCAATACCGAAAAACCTTAATGTTGAAAATGGTCTTACAGAACTAAAATCAGCCACAGAAAAAATTACTGCTTTTATACAAAGGGAAGATGAAGAACATTTTGTCGGGTCTTCCAGAGATATTAATATAAACAAACCGAATGAAGTACTGCAAATAATGTATCAACCTGATCAGATGTTTTTAGGAGCACTGACAGCAGTTTATGAGATATCGAAAAATCGAGGAGCGGTTACTAAGCTAAACTACCTTGATTATGACGTTATAATAGACCCGAAGAGTGAGAAAGTATTTACAGCATTTAGTGATAGCTTGCTACGACCATTGTGTTTGATGAATTCTACCGACAAACCGAATTTCACCGAACTCGGAGATGCATTCTATGACTCAGAAACATGCGATCATGAATTGCCAAACAAGAAATTACATTCTCATGATACAGATGCGTTTATTTGGAAAGTAGCATTATGGACCTCCAGGGGAAGACTTCCCGCTGATACCAATTTACAGCTTCCAGTATATCTATCTGAATGGCCAAATTTTTCTCATGTGGAAGCATTCCCCCATGCCATGCAGATCACCGCACTGTTAATAAAACAGCCAATGACTCTACACGGAATTGCCTCCACCTTGGGGATACCACAGCGCTATGCATTTGCATTTTATAGTGCAACAAAAGCATTAAGTATAGCTGGAGTAACTCGCCGCCAAGCAGATTCGATTTTTAAACCGAAAGAAATCCTCCCTTCGCGTTATCGACCCCTGTTAGAAAAAACGGTCAAACACCTGCTGAACACTCCACTACCCTCTAAGAAAGCACTGAATGGCAACTGACTTATCAAAGAGAAATAAATATGAATGGTTTAAATATTATACTTATTGGCCCATCATCTTCAGGACTATCCGACTTATTATCGACTCTTTGTGATGCCAACCAATCAAACACAGATCTGCCTGATAGGGCGCATGAAACTGATAGTACAACTTGCTTTCAACGTTCCTTATGCATTGACAAGAACAACAAGTTAAATTTTTTTTGTATTAACGAACTGGAAAATCCATCAATTCAGATGGACCAATTTTCAAAAAAAATACTAGGCTTTATATTACTAATGGACAATAACGCCTCGAATCCGATTGAAGATCTGGAGCGATATTATCATATGATTCACTCTCATCTCAAAACATCAGCATTAGTTGTCGGTGTCAGCAACCTGGCGGACAACCGATTACTAAAACTCACTGATTACAGTCGCTGTTTACGAGAGCTAAACAATCCCGCCGCCGCACTCTCCTTTAACAACCATAATGCACAGAATTTATCAACATTGGTGCAAGCATTGCTATATAGTGTCGATCCAGGTTTGGAGTGTTAATATGCGTAAAAAGACGAGCAATTGGCGCATTTATTGTAGCTGACGGCGGCCTCAACCGCGACTAGCGCTTGCCAACAGTATGTTGTTCACAGGAGATGGGGGATGAAGGGGGTGTTAATTCTTCCTGTACTCAACTTTCAAGATACTCATCCTCTGCATTGACCTGCCAGATTGCGGACTTATCTTTTGAACCTGTCACCAAACAATTGACCGCAGCCCTGGCGCTTAACATCGAGTGATCTTGATTATTATATCTGTGCATGCCATTACGGCCTATGGAGTATAAATTTCCAATTGAATTTAAATATTTCCTGACAATATCAATCTGATCATAACTGCCGAAATAGGCGGGATAGGCCTTTTTAATCTTGATAACGGTATAATCGAAGACGTCCTGTCCAGAAGCCAAACCCGTTTTTTCCAATTCACCAACTGCAAACCTAGCCATTTGCTCATTGCTTTTCTGCCAAAGCGAATCACCTTCCTGGCAAAAATATTCCAGACCGACCCATAGAGTTCCAACATCCGTCACCATGGCACGGCTCCAATTACTATAGATCTGCACCCGACCGAGCTTAACGCCGGGCTCTTGGATATAAAGCCAGTTATCCTGCATTACTTCAAGAGAACAAGTCTCCTCTGCTATCGGTTTCGAACTCTTTTTCAATGCAATACACACAATAATAAGATCCCTGTAACAAAGCTCCATCGCTACATCTTTGACGCGATCAGGCACATCGCCTGTGATAATGGTAACCAGATCCTTTATTGGCATTGTTGAAATAAGATAATCACAAGGCAGTTGCTTCTTCTGGTTTGTTACCCTGTCGAGCAAATCGACGGTACAAACGTTGTCGTTATCTAGATGTATGCCCACCAGAACATGATTGTAATGTATCTCACCTCCCTGGCGTAATACTTCGTTTGCCACCGTTTGCCATAACTGCCCGGGACCACGATCCGGATACAAAAACCTTTCTATCAAACTGGTATCGGTTGATTTCTGACCTATCGTGAAATCCTGACATATTGCTTGCCTGACCGCATGTAACAGTACTTTGAGCACCGACACGCCTTTGATCCGCTGCGGCCCCCAGTCGGGACTGATCATATCGCAGGCAACACCCCACACCTTTTCGGTATAAGACTTAAAAAAGATTTTATAGAGCACACTGCCAAAACGATTAATATAAAATGCCTCGAGATTGTTCTCCGGTTTTATCGGAAAACACTTCGCCTTAAGATAGCTGAATAAAATGTGCAATAACTGAGTGGCAGGAACCTTTTTAAACGTCTGCCAGGATAGCGTCAACGGATACTCAAACAATTTACCCATAAATAAAATGCGTGACAGACGCTTATGCATCCGCAACACAGGCTGGCTATCATCATGTGTAACATTATCGACAACATGCCCTTGCATTTCAGCAATCGGCAGAAAATGAGTCCACCAATTCATCACCCAGTCTGACTTTGAGTAAAAACGGTGTCCACCAATATCAATGCCATTACCCTTGTATTCAAGGGTGGCCGACAGACCACCGCAGTATTTTTCTATCTCATAGACTACTGGTTTAACGTCTGAGTGCTGCAGCAACTCATAGGCAGCCGTCAATCCTGCAGGTCCAGCCCCGATAATAATGGCGGTTTTTTGTCTGCCTTCATCTGACTTGTTTTCGTCTGACATGTTTTCGCCTAACAATGTTACGACCCGTTATGTTGAATATTTTGATGTTGTTTTATAAACGCCTCTACATTACGACGAGCAATCGCCATTATGCTGGCCTGCGGATTAGCTCCAGGATATGAGCAAAGTAGACTGGCATCATTGATATAGAGATTCTCGTAACCGTGAACCTTGCCATAGGAATCTGTCGCACACATCTGCCTATTTTCGCCCATTGGACAACTACCACATAAATGCAATGCAGATATTTGGGGTGAATACTCAGCGACATTATCGGCCAGCCTAGAAATATCTTCGGATTTCCTCAGCGGTTCCGCAAGCTTCATAACCGGATAGATCTCGGTGGCTCCAGCAGCCAACAATAGCGTTGATAACTTTTTCAACCCTGTACCCAGTGAAAGCCAATCCTGGTCTTGAATTGAATATGTCACCCAAGATGAGGAAGCCCGGCCTGAAATTTTATCCCATTTACTCCATAGAGGCAGACGAACTTTTCCTCTGCCTTGCGGCGATAGAATAACCGTGTAAATTGCAAGATTGGTCCATTCACGATCCAGGTCAAAACCTAAACGGGGATAGTCCTGCAGCCCTAATGCCAACTGTGCTTTGCTACTAATACCGCATGCAAAACTAAGATGCGGAGCAAACTCCCGCACCTGTTGAACCGGCATACCCATGTCCTGTGAATTTACCTCTTCACTAAAACGGGCAATCACTTTAATGATCAAGGAGCTGTGAAGGCTATTGCCAATATTCCTTTTGATACCACTGCGGCGCATCAGTGCCGGTGTTTGAACAGCCCCCGCAGTGAGGAAAAGATACTTTGCGTCAACACGCAACCGATTTTGTTTTGACTTAACATTAAGTTGCCATTCATTGGAGTGTTCGCAAATATTCACTACCTTGCTGTCAGACAGTAATTGCCCGCCGGCTTTGACAAAGCGAGGTAAAAAACTCTTACTCATGGATCGATAAGGTGCGCGCAAATGGTCGCTCCAGCATTCCTCTGATGGATAGCTCCGCCACTTTTTAACATTCACGGTTCGCCAACCCAAAGTCTGGGCACCTTCTTCTAGTTTCTGTCCCGCCATGGGGTGTGTCCCTAGAAAATCAGTCACATTCAATTCAGTCTCATTTTTTTCATAATAAGGCATCAAGTCCTCCAATTTGCAAGCTTGAACATGATTGCCGCATTGCCATTCTATCAAAACTTCTGCCGGTGCCCGTAGGTACAAACCACTATTCACTTCGCTAGCGCCACCGACACAACGTCCTTCGAGATAGGATATCGAATTTCGCCCCAGCATAACGCCCAGCCCTCCATAACGCAGCAAATGCGACATTTCAGAAGCTGAAAAGGGCTCATACTCTGATTTTATCAACGGCCCCTCTTCAATCAATAGCACTTGGAACCCAGCTTCTGCGAGCAAGGCAGCACTTATCGCTCCTCCCGGCCCCGAACCAACGACAACAACGTCGGCATGCACTACGGAGCGTAAGGTAACGAGACCGACTGATAGATTGTGATCCCTAGCAAGGCACGCTGACGGTTCATGCGAAGAGAAGATCTTGATTAGCACCAAACTCTGAAAAAAACGAACTAACAGCTTGAATGGAGTGAAACAGGATTGCCTCCATGCCTGGAGCTGCTTGCGCTGCCTGCTACTGTCTAGACGATGGAATAGCGTTAAACTATTGGCTAAGCTGTAGCAACAAAAACAGAGGGTCAAAAGACGAATCGGCAACCTATAATGGATGGGCAATAGCTTATATTCCTCCAGCACAAATAACACCAGCTCATCGCTCTTTTCTTCTACCTGCTCGGGTTGCCATTGCTCTGCTATTTGTCGGCACAGCGCTGCGACAGTCAGTCTAAACATTGGCACCATCTTCAAATATTTTTCTAGTTCTCGTTAATCGGGAGTAGCCACAACAACAGCACTTCATTTTACCCTTTGATAAAGGATAAACTGCTGTTCCAGCTCATCAGGCAAATCAACTTTACTGAGCCAACCTGGTGGATTATCTCGTAACAAACGGGTATATAGTGCATCGGTATTTTGTTCAATCCAGGCATTTCTACTCATCAGATAACGCCGGCAAACCAACACGTAGGCCACTGCACGCTGCTGTGCAATACCTGCCACATCTGGATTGTGAGAGTCACTCCAAGCCATAAAAAAACCCTCATCTATACCTCGGCGATTACGATGATAGGGACTGGCAATAACCGAAAACGAGGTTCTATAGACAAGCTCCGGCCCAACAAAAAGTGGCGCCAGGATCGTACTGTCACGGTGATTTTCGCCGGGGCCTTGCAAGTATGGGATGAGCT
This sequence comes from Gammaproteobacteria bacterium, assembly GCA_003353945.1. Classification (GTDB taxonomy): domain Bacteria; phylum Pseudomonadota; class Gammaproteobacteria; order Pseudomonadales; family PIVM01; genus PIVM01. The sequence goes on along the minus strand of PIVM01000019.1, from coordinate 4,079 downwards.
TATCGTAATCACAGAAGGATTCAGAAATTAACGTCTCGTCCGTCTGGTAAATATTGGCGATAACAGCGGGAACATAGTGAACAAAAACAAGCGCAAGCACCCCTACTTTCAGGAACATCTTCAATCTGGGATTTAACGCATGAAATTTTTTCGTCTGCCTTTTTGACAATGCTACTCCGACAGCTTGCACGGCTTCAAACCAGGGCAATAACATACTTATCTGCAAAAATACAATCGCCCTGCCCCTTAATAAGGCATACAGTATAAAGAAGGTAAGAAAAACGCAATACACAACGAAACGATCTCGTTTGTCGCCTTCTTCTTCGTTAACAAGAACAAATATTATATAGGGCAATATGATCAACAGTGGTCCAAGCTCTTTTGCAACCAATGCAAAGGTCAGAGAAGGATTAGAAATATAAGGATGTTCACCCACCTGTCCATCCAACATCCTCTCAGCAATCTTACCCAAATCTTGCTGGGGATGCCCTGTAAGCGGAGGAAAATAATAAAGCAAAACAACCAATGCCACACCTGCAATTAGAGCACCTGCGAGCAGTCGTTGCCACCAATATGACAAATGCAACTTTCTTTCAAATTGCTGCAGAAATACCACTATAAACAGCAACGTCAACGCAATCAAAACCTGCAATATCGATAGTCGATCATACTCCACCCTAAACCATTCATTGGGTGGTCGTTCAATCCATAATGACACCGATAGACTGATGAGAAAAACGTAGCAAAAAGTGGACATTTTTTGCAACCAATTCTCCTGTCGCCAAACCCAAAATAAAGCCATAGCTAATACTGAAGGAAAGATTAACATTAGGCTTTCAATTGTTGTCCAAACTGCAAATCCAGCCAGAATACCTAATGCAATAAAAACACCTGGCCTTGCGTCTGGGTGTCGACCTTTTATTAACGGTGCCATTGCTGCCAAGACAATCAATACCAATAGCCCGTGATAATCGATAAAACCAGCCAGATGAATAACGGAGACAACACTTAGCGATAGAAACATCAACACTACAAGTACAAAACCGGCACCTTGAGTGAAGGTACGTGTAATCCAATACAACAGCGGAATAAACAAAAAATGAATCAAAGGTCCAGACAATATCATCGCCCAGATTTCAAGGGCTGTTTTGAAATCAGTAAAAAAACTGCCCACCCAGGCGCCAGCGAACAACAGAATATCGAAAGAGCGCGTCCAATGCATCTCAAGTCCGTAAGGTGCATTATAATAAGGCGCCACCGGATCATACCAAACGCCCGTTTCATATAAACGCATTACTCTCAGAACCCGACTATAAGAATCAGTATCCCAATTGACATACCAGTTGTTACCGGTAAAATCGGGAGTAATCCCTACTGCCATCGCAATTAGATGAAACAGCACAACCAGCAATAGTCCACCAGCGACCACCACCCACCGCCGATGAAAACCTCTATTATTAACAACCATATTTTTTACAGAACACAATACCATCCTCGGCATCACAGCATTTATAGTTTGTCTCTTCTTAAACCGTTCTCAGCCACAATTGTTATCACTGAAACTATTTATACATCTCTTGAAAATCATCCATTAAAGCATAAACACCCTATTTCCTAAAGTCTACTTCAAGCAAAAGGCACACGCCCATTGCTTATATCATAACCAGGGCAAAAACGGACGCTTGACTTACACAACATAGACACCAACCCTTGCAATCAAATTCTACTGTAAAACAACGTGGTGCCTTGAATAAATTATGATGTTCGGTAAGCTGCAGCGTCTGCCTAGGATCTTCTGGACGATTGAAATTCATATGAAGCTATTATCGCGCTATTTATTCGAGATAGTTATGTCAATCAAAGGCAGAGGTTTTCCGACAACCATCAAAATCATCACAGCCATTATGTATGACCATTTCTATGATATTAGAAATGGTACTAAAACCTGTACTTGGGTGTCTAATAGTGATCTTGATATTGATGAGGAAAAAAAACAGTCTATCAGCTTATATGTACCAACCACGGTACTATCATTTAGAGCCATGATGAAAAAACTCAATGTGGCACCTGGCGGCATATTTCTGGATATCGGTTGTGGCAAGGGAAGAGCGATGCAGCTAGCATCCGAGTTTGGTTTTACAGAAGTCAGAGGAGTTGAGCTATCTGATAGATTAACCAAACTATCAGAAGTCAATATCCGCAATTATAAAGAGCGAAACAGAACCAGTGCGCAATTTTCAGTTATTGGCGATGATATCTGCAATTATACACTGACTGATGATGAAACTTTTTTTTATCTTTTTGACCCTTTTGACGAAAAGGTGTTACGCATTGTTATCGATAAAATAAAGCAATCATTACAGCGGAAGAACCGGCCTGTTTTTTTGATTTACCGAACACCGTTGTACCGGCATGTTATCGACGGCAAGACCATGTTTATACTGCAACTTGAATATTGCTCATGGGGGCATTGCTACGCAATTTATTCGAATTACCAATAATCACTCCGATTTCACCAGCCGTTTATTTTTTCAGAATAAATTGTGGCTATTTCGCTCAAAACAGATTCAGACATACTGTAAAGCATCTTACGCAAACACGGGTATACCCAGCTCCCCCTAATCAAATCCCTTACAAATCCCGTTTGAGATTCCTGTAGCTTTGAACAAACACCGTTGAAAAAAACTTAAACTGTATTTTATTAACAACCAGTGTTAAACCATAAGCAAACAGGCAAGATAACGCCAAGACAAACAGCAAAGCCATAGCTAAAAATAGAATTAATGCACTTACTATGCTGAAAGGGATAGAGTGAGGGGTAAAGGCCACGTAATAATAACAGCAGGATCGCTAAAACAACCATTCAGCGTGGTTTGCGTAAGCCAAATTTTGCGGTAGAAACCTCAGCAACTCTATTCTTTACTAAATGTTTGCATATTCAATTTATATTAATTTGTACGTTTTATTTTTAGGCCTTAGCAACCCGACTTAAATTGTTAGCAGAACCAACCTTTTTAAGCTCAGATCATACTTCAGTCATGGTTAAGGCAAGCGATTAGTTCCTCAATCAAATTGGCCACTGGTAAAGCCGGCGGCTTAAACCGCTCACTCCCTCATAGGTAGCATGATGTGAGCCACTAAAGCAACAGGTTTCATCCGGTGCTCATCTTGAGCTCTGATGTATTCTCTCACCATTTGCTCATCTAATCCGACAGAAGAAACAAAATACCCTCTAGCTCAAAATCGTTCCTCTTTACAACTCCATTTCTTACTAGCAAATTGCCGCGCAATCACTATTTCACCTTGCCCTTCAATACAGCCTATTATCATTGAAGCGGCATACTTAGACATGGAAAGAAAGAATTATCCCAAGATGGTGGGGGATTCTGGTTCAGCTCCTAGGCGTATAAAAGGGATCATAGTGATCCTGTGTGACTGTTGATGTAAACGTAGAAGCTGGACCAAAAGACCCGCAAGATGGGATCATTCTATGTATTTCTCAGCACTTAGGTGAAGTACCAATACATATATGAATGTGATCGCCCATTCGATGTCCTTCCCCTACCCTGCCTTCTCGGTGAGCCGCCATTTCCTGTAGTATTTCACCAAGATACAGCCTCACCCCACTATAGATTACTTTTTTTAATACGTTACAGAAAATGACTTCGCAATACACAATGAATCTTCCCGCCATATAAAATGCTCTCGCAATGCGATAAGAATGTTCATTAATCGGCGATCATACCAAGCAATCTCGATTGTCAGGTTCCACCCCTTCGGTCATATAGATGGCTAGGATGCTGAATGGAAATATAGGAATGTTCAGTTAATGTCATCAAAACAAACACATTTTTCAAAAAATCGAGGGCTTTCGCAAAACCAAGTTTTTAGAACGTGGATATTAACTATTGATATTGGGATGATACACCCAAATATAATATGCTCTAGTTTTGAAAGAGCCTAGTGCAGCGTCTCATTGATTCCTCCCTCGTAATTGGCAATTCAAAGCGCTATAAATAGAGCTTATAATGAAGCCTTGTAGGGTTTTTGTTTCCAAGCATCTAGATGATATATAAACA